>JAFAGF010000052.1 GCA_023422975.1 Pseudomonadota bacterium | reverse complement strand
GTGAAAAATCCGGCCGGCATCAGTCTTTGACCAGCAGCCCTTGCTTTTCAATAAAGGCCACCACTTCGTCCAAGCCGTCCAAGGTTTTCAGGTTGGTCATGACGAAAGGTTTCATGCCTTTGGGGGTGCTGCGCTGTTTTTCGGTGTCGCTGCGCATGATGGAAAGGTCTGCACCTACGTGCGGGGCCAGATCGGTTTTGTTGATGACAAACAAATCGCTCTTGGTGATGCCGGGGCCGCCCTTGCGCGGGATTTTTTCGCCCGCCGCCACGTCGATGACGTAGATGGTCAGGTCGCTCAACTCGGGGCTGAAGGTGGCGGCCAAGTTGTCGCCACCGGATTCGATGAAGACGATGTCGGCATTCGGAAAGTCCTTGAGCATGCGGTCAATGGCTTCCAGATTGATCGAGGCATCCTCGCGAATCGCCGTGTGCGGGCAGCCACCGGTTTCCACGCCCATGATGCGCTCCGCTGGCAGCGCGCCGCTGATGGTCAGCAGGCGCTGGTCTTCTTTGGTGTAGATGTCGTTGGTGATGGCAATCAGGTCCCACTTTGTGCGCATGGCTTTGCACAGCATCTCCAAAATGGTGGTTTTTCCCGAGCCCACAGGGCCGCCAATGCCCACGCGCAAGGGGGGCAGCTTTTTGGTGCGATGGGGGATGTGGTGCAGTGCAGTGCTCATGATCGGAATAGGCGTGAGTATTGGTGTTCATGCCGGGCCGAGAGAATGGCCAGCATGGGGGAAAAGGCTTGGCGGTCGGCATCAGGCAGGGCCAGGGCATGCTCGACGGCGGCAGGAATCTCTTGGGTCAGGCGCGCCAAGATGCGCTGGCCTGCGCTTTGACCTAGGGGCACGGCTTTGATAGCCGCTTGCACCATGTTTTCTGCCCAGCCGAAGGTGTAGGCCAGCAAAGCATCGCGGGCGGCTGAGCCGGTCAGCATGGCGGCCAAGGCAAATGCCATGGGGTAGCTGGCATCTTGTGCGGCCAGCCAGTGGATGCGCTCCAATGCATGGTCGTCATCGGCGTAACGGTTTTTCATCCACTCCACCAAAGAGCGGCCCATTTGCTCGGTCTGCAGGCGGAACTCGCTGCTTTCGCGGGTGTGGCGCACCCAGTCATTCAAAGTTTGCAGGCGCGGTCGGTCATCGCTGGCCCATGCGGGCATGGCTTGCGCAATGGCGGCCATGTCACCGCGGGACTGGGTCAGGTGCAGTTGGTGCTGCAGCCAATCTGCGGCTTCCGATTCGGTAGCTACCAACGCAGCATTGACGCCGGATTCCAGCCCTTCTGAGTATGAAAATCCCCCAATGGGCAAGGCAGGCGAGGCCAGCCACATCAGCTGCAAAAAACTGTCCGAAGTGAGGTTCAGGGGGGGCTGGGCCATGGCTTTACTCCGAACGCAGGGTGAGGAGCTTCAGCCCCACAATGCCCATGATGATCAGCCCAAAGCAGGCCATGCGGGCCACGCTGCGGTCTTCTCCCAAGGCCAGCATGCCGTAGACGGCCGTGCCCACCGCACCAATGCCGACCCAGACCGCATAGGCCGTGCCTACAGGAATGGTACGGGTGGACAGTGACAGCAAATACATGCTGGCTGCAATGAACGCGCCGCAAAACAGGCTGGGCCACAGCTTGGTAAAACCTTCTGTGCGCGGCATGGCAGCGGCATAGAAGATTTCACACAGCCCGGCGGCGATCAGGTAAGCCCAACTCATCCGCAGCAGCCTTTGTGGTGCTCATGCCCGCAATGGGCATGGTCGTGCTGATCGTGGTTATGGCCGCAGTGGTCGCCGTGTGCATGGCTATGTCCGCAAGCGCCGTGGTCATGACCATGGTCATGCGCGTGGGCGTGGCTGTGCCCGTGGTGATGGTGGCTGTGCCCATCATTGGTTACATGGCCGCCGTAGGCACCGCCTTCGGGTTCAAAAGGCAGCTCGGTTTCCACCACGGTCATGTGCATGCTGCGCAGCATGTCGGCCAGCACATGGTCGGGTTCAATCTTCAGGTGGTCGGGCTGCAGCTCAATCGGCACATGGCGGTTACCCAGGTGGTAGGCGGCGCGCATCAAATCGAAGGCGGTGCCGTGCTGAGCACAGGCGGTGACCTTGAGCACACGCTGTGGCGCTGCAATGGCGCTGATCATGGAGCCGTCTTCCGCCACCAGTACATCACCGCCGCGCACGGCTTGGCCTCGGGGCAGGAAAATAGCCAGCTCGCGCCCTTGGCTGTCGGTAGCGGCAAAGCGCGATTTTTGGCGCACATCCCAGTCCAGTTCGACAGTGGCGGCGCGCTTGAGCAATACGCTGGCCAAGCCTTGGCCTTGGGGCAGGAGTTTGTTAACGGTCAACATGGTGGTGGTTTACTTTCAAAAGGAGAGCTACACGCTGGCGTGAATCGTGCATGACACAGGTTTTTGTTCACTAAATAGCATGGCAGATATGTCAACCCCTTCTGAGATTGCTTCCTCGAAAAATGCGGACTGGCAGCCCTGTGGCGTGGGCCATGTGGCCGTGTACGGCACGCTGCGCGCCAGTGGTGTGAATGACATTGCCCGCTTGCGTGCCCCGATGGTGATGACCGGGCGCACCACTTTGGTGGGCACGCTGCACGACATGGGCTGGTACCCCGGTTTGGTGCTGCAAGGTACGCAAGAAGTGCTGGCCGAGGTGTACCCGCTGGACCGCGCGCTGGAGCAATTGCTCGACGGCTACGAAGGCATCTGGCCGCAAGACACGGGCGAATACACCAAGCGCATCCTCACCGTGCCGGTCGCTTTGACCGGCGGCGGCACGCAAACCATGGCTGTGCTGGTGTACGAAGCCTTGCCCGCAGCGGTGGCACAAGCGCCCGTGATTGCGGTGGGCGATTGGTTGGCGTGGAGCAAGCAACACAAGCAGACTTCCGCTTAAAAGAGAAAGTAGCGCTGGGCCATCGGCAGGCTTAACGCAGGCTCGCAGGTCAGCAGTTCGCCATTGGCGCGCACGGCATAGGTTTGGGCATCGACCTCCATGTGCGGTGCCAGATCGTTGTGGATCATGTGCTGCTTTTTCACGCTGCGAATGCCGTGCACGGCGGACAACGTTTTTTGCAGGCCAAAGCGCTCACTAATGCCAGCAGCCAAACCGGCTTGCGAGACAAACGTCAAAGACGTCTTGGCAATCGCGCCGCCAAAGCTGGCGAACATGGGGCGGTAGTGCACGGGCTGGGGCGTGGGGATGGAGGCATTGGGGTCACCCATGGCCGCCATGGCAATGCTGCCGCCTTTCAAAATGCAGAACGGCTTGACGCCAAAGAAGGCGGGCTTCCAGATCACCAAGTCCGCCCACTTCCCCACCTCAATGCTACCGACTTCGTGGCTGATGCCGTGTGCAATAGCAGGGTTGATGGTGTATTTGGCGATATAGCGTTTGATGCGGAAGTTGTCGTTGCGTGCACCATCACCTTGCAGTGGCCCGCGTTGTAGCTTCATCTTGTGGGCGGTCTGCCAAGTGCGCAGGATGACTTCGCCCACGCGGCCCATGGCTTGGCTGTCTGAGCTGAACATGCTGATCGCGCCGATGTCGTGCAGGATGTCCTCGGCCGCAATCGTTTCTTTGCGGATGCGGCTTTCGGCAAAGGCCAGGTCCTCGGCAATGCCTGCATCCAAGTGGTGGCAGACCATGAGCATGTCTACATGCTCATCGAGCGTGTTGATGGTGTAGGGGCGCGTGGGGTTGGTAGAGCTGGGCAGCACGTTGGCCTCGCCCACCACTTTCAGAATATCGGGGGCGTGGCCGCCACCCGCGCCTTCGGTGTGGAAGGTGTGGATGGTGCGGCCCTTGAAGGCGGCCACGGTGTCTTCCACAAAGCCGCTTTCGTTGAGGGTGTCGGTGTGGATGGCGACCTGGGTGTCGGTGTCTTCAGCCACGTCCAAGCAGTTGCTGATGGCTGCCGGTGTGCTGCCCCAGTCTTCGTGCAGCTTCAAGCCAATGGCGCCTGCGCTGATTTGCTCGTGCAAACCGGCTGGCAAACTGGCATTGCCTTTGCCCAAAAAGCCGAGGTTCATGGGGAAGGCGTCTGCCGCTTGCAGCATGCGTTCCATGTGCCACGGGCCGGGCGTGCAGGTGGTGGCAAAGGTGCCGGTGGCGGGGCCGGTGCCGCCGCCAATCATGGTGGTCACGCCGCTGGTCAGGGCCTCTTCGATCTGCTGGGGGGCAATGAAGTGGATGTGGGTGTCGATACCACCTGCAGTGACGATGTTGCCCTCGCAACTGATGATCTCCGTGCCCGGGCCGATGATGATGTCCACGCCCGGCTGCGTGTCCGGGTTGCCCGCTTTGCCAATGGCGCAGATGCGGCCATCTTTGAGGCCGATGTCGGCTTTGACAATGCCCCAGTGGTCAACAATCAAGGCGTTGGTCAGCACGGTGTCTACGGCACCTTGTTCCCGTGTGCGCTGGCTTTGGGCCATGCCGTCGCGGATGGTTTTTCCGCCACCAAACTTCACTTCCTCGCCATAGCCGCCTGAGGCCAAGGTGTAGTCTTGCTCGACTTCGACGATGAGGTCGGTATCAGCCAGTCGCACGCGGTCGCCCACGGTGGGTCCAAAGGTCTCGGCGTAGGCGCGTTTGTCCATGTGGGCCATCACAAGTCTCCTTGAATCAGGCCACGAAAGCCGAAGATTTTTCTGTCACCGCCGACATCCACCAGCTCCACCGTGCGTTGCTGGCCGGGTTCAAAGCGCACCGCCATGCCGCTGGCAATATTCAGGCGCTTGCCGTGGGCGGCTTCGCGGTCAAACTCCAGCCCCGCATTGGTTTCTGCAAAGTGATAGTGCGAGCCCACTTGAATCGGTCGGTCGCTGGCGTTTTTGACCACCATGGTGATCGCAGGGCGGCCGGGGTTGAGGATGTGGTTACCCTCATCGACCAAGATTTCGCCAGGAATCATTTCTTATCTCCTTGTGCTTGTGCGCTGTAGGCCTGCACAAGTCACCCACTGCCAAAGCCAGATGCAGTGAGGTTGCGTCCCCTTTGAGGGGAAGGCGCACAGCGATGCAGGGGGTGTTGAATTTCAAGCGAGGCGGGTCAGCATGAATGCGCCGAGCGCTGCAGTGGCTGCGCCAGCGATCTTGGCAATCACCTGGTGGCGCTGCATGACCGCGTGGCCCACCACCATGCCTGCCAGATGCAAAATGGCAGAGCCTGCTGCCATGCCCACGATCACGCCTGCGGCAGGGGCGAAAGCATCTTCAAACAGCTCATAGCCGTGGGCTGCGCCATGGAAGAAAGCAAACACACCGGCCAAGCCTGCAGCAGCGCCCCAAGCCATCTTCTGCTGCACCATCACCAGCAGTCCCAGTACCAAGACTGAGGCGGCAATCATGGGCTCGATGGCGGGCACATGCAGGCCTGCAAAACCAGCCAGGCAGCCAGCGATCAACAGCGCGACGAAAGCCACAGGCGCAGCCCAGGCTTTGCCGGATTGCTTGAAGGCCAGTGCGCTCCATGCGCCCACGGCCAGCATGGCTGCCAAGTGGTCGGCCCCTCCAAACGGGTGGACGATGGCGTGGCTCAGGCTGTCCAGAAAGTTGTGGTGGCCACCGCCGTCGCTGCCGACGTGAGCCAAAGCGCTGAGAGGCAGCACTGATGCAGCGGTGATGGAAGAGGTAATCAGGTATTTGATTTTCATAGCTGTCTGCGTTTGCTGGGTAAGGGCTAGAAGCCAAAAATGTATTGAAATACTTAGGCGATTGAAAATCGTGAACACCATCCCACCAACCGCAGGTTTGCGTTGGAGACAAGGCGTAATAACGACGTATTCAGGGCGGGGTTCATGGTTCTAAATAATGGGCTCGTGCACGGTGACGAGCTTGGTGCCATCGGGAAAGGTGGCTTCGATCTGGATGTCCGGAATCATCTCGGGCACGCCGCTCATCACCTCGTCACGCCCCAGCACGGTGCGGCCTTCGCTCATCAGTTGGGCCACGGTTTTTCCATCGCGTGCACCTTCCATCACAAAGGCGCTGATCAGAGCGACAGCCTCGGGGTAGTTCAGCTTCAGGCCGCGTGCTTGGCGGCGCTCGGCCAGCAAGGCGGCGGTGAAGATGAGTAGCTTGTCTTTTTCTCGCGGAGTCAGTTCCATCGCAATGTCCTTAATTTGTCCGAGCAGTCGGCAAAGCCGACTGAGCGCGCGGTGTTAATTCCATATTTGCTTTCTTAACTAGCTCGCGCATTCGGCATGGCCGAATGAACTCGCGGGCTCAGCTCCATGGCAGTTTCCTTTATGGGTCCGAGCAGTCGGTCGGAGCGCGGCGCGTACGTTCCATGGCGCTGCGATGCCGTGGTGCAAGCCGCAGCAAGGGATCGCCCCTTTGGCTTTTGCAAAAGCCGTGCCAGTGCTGTCTTTGGTGCATGCGGCGGCGTGGAGCTGCTTGAATTTGGTGCCGCAGGCCTGGTTGCGGCTGTTGGAGCAGGCTTTGTTGGTGCGTGGTGCGGCGGAGGTGGTGCACGGCTGCCGTTTGTCGTTATTTTCTGCACCACCTTGGTGAATCGCATGGGCATTGCCCAAAGTGGCATATGGATTGCAAAGGGCTGTGCAGACCGCTGTCTGTACCGATGGCGGGCGCATTCAACCCGACCCTCCTGAGGAGCTTTTCATGACCCCACGTCGCTTCACCCTCAAGTCTTTGGCCGCTGCCGCAACGGTCGCTGGCATGGGCTTTTCTGCCATGTCCGCGCAAGCCGCAGACACCATCAAGGTGGGTGTGCTGCATGCCCTGTCCGGCACGATGGCGATTTCGGAAACGGCGCTCAAAGACATGGCGCTGATGACGATTGAGGACATCAACGCCAAGGGCGGTGTGCTGGGCAAGAAGCTCGAACCTGTGGTGATCGACACGGCCTCCAATTGGCCCCTGGCGGCAGAAAAGGCCAAGCAACTAATCAGCCAGGACAAGGTGGCAGTGACTTTTGGTTGCTGGACCTCGGTGTGCCGCAAGTCGGTGCTGCCGGTGTATGAAGAAAGCAATGCCCTGCTGTTCTACCCCGTGCAGTACGAAGGTGAAGAGCTTTCTAAGAACGTGTTCTACACCGGTGCGGCGCCCAATCAGCAGGCCATTCCTGCGGTCGAATACCTGATGGGCGAGGACGGCGGCAGTGCCAAGCGCTGGGTGCTGCTGGGCACCGACTACGTCTACCCGCGCACCGCCAACAAAATTCTGCGCGCCTTCCTGAAGTCCAAGGGCGTGGCCGACAAGGACATCATGGAGGCCTACACCCCGTTTGGCCACAGCGACTACCAGACCATCGTGGCCGACATCAAGAAGTTCGCCACGGGTGGCAAGACGGCAGTGATCTCCACCATCAATGGCGATTCCAACGTGCCCTTCTACAAAGAGCTGGGCAATGCCGGCATCAAGGCCACGGATGTGCCGGTGGTGGCGTTCTCGGTGGGTGAAGAAGAGCTGCGCGGCCTAGACCCCAAACCGCTGGTGGGCCACCTGGCGTCGTGGAACTACTTCATGAGCGTGAAGAACCCCACCAACGATGCCTGGATCAAGCAGTGGAGCGCCTACGCCAAGGCCAAGAACCTGCCGGGCCAATCCACCAAGCCGTTGACCAACGACCCGATGGAAGCCACCTACGTCGGCATCCACATGTGGAAGCAGGCGGTGGAAAAAGCCAAGAGCACCGAGGCTGACAAGGTGATTGCCGCCATGGCGGGGCAGACCTTCAAGGCACCGAGCGGTTTCACGCTGACCATGGATGCCAAAAACCATCACCTGCACAAACCGGTGCTGATTGGTGAAATCAAGGCCGATGGCCAGTTCAACGTGGTGTGGAAGACCAAGGGGCCGATCAAGGCACAACCTTGGAGCCCCTTCATTGAAGGCAACGACAAGAAAAAGGACGAGCCTGAGAAGAAGTAAGGGTGGCTTGACGCAGCGGCCATGCCGCTGTGTCTGCAACCGGCACCTCGACCCCAAAGGTCTGTTCGCCTGAGCGGGCTTTATGTGAATTGGATAGACCTATGTTGACCCCCTTCTTGCGCACATTCCGGCGGTGGCTGGTGGCTGCGTTCGCACTGGCCGCTTTGTGGTGGCAAGGGCCTGCCCATGCACTGACGGCCGAGCAAGCACTGGCCATGGCGGATGGTGATAACAACAGCCGCATCGCCGCCATGCAAGCAGCTGTAGCCACGGGAGACGCCCAGCGCACCGCCGATTTTTTACGTGCTTTGCGCGATGGCGAAGTGCAATTTTCTGCTGACAGCGCTTTTGTGGTGCGCGCAGGAGAAGCTTTCAACCCCGTCACCGGGCAAGCCACAGCACTGCCCGAAGCGGTGGAAGACGCCAGCACCAACAACCGGTTGCGCCGGGAAATTGGCAGTGCCTTGGCATCGTTGAACTTATTGGCGGGCAACGATGCCGAGCGATTGGAGGCTGCCAAAGCCATGCTCCAAGGAGCGAACCCTGAACGCTTGCCTGCATTGGACAAAGCACTGGCGCAAGAAACCAATCCCAACGTGAAAGCCGCACTGGAGCTGGCGCGCGCCGCCGCGTTGTTGGGCAGCGAAGACGCCGCACAACGCATGGCCGCTGCCCAGCAATTGGCCCACAACGCGACGCCTGCCTCCCGCTTGCTGCTCAACGAGCAACTGGCCCAAGAGCAGGATGAGAAAGTGCAAACCGTGCTCAAGCGCGCGTTGGCCGAAGTACAAGACAAGCTGGCCTGGGGTGAGCGCCTGGGCGTGGCATTTACCGGCATGAGCTTGGGCACCATCTTGCTGCTGGTGGCGCTGGGCTTGGCCATTACCTATGGCCTGATGGGCGTGATCAACATGGCCCATGGCGAACTGATGATGATTGGCGCTTACGCCACCTATGTGGTGCAGGGCGTGTTTCGCAGCTACTTGCCGGAGTTTTTTGACTGGTACTTGCTGGCGGCTATCCCCGTGGCGTTCATGGCATCGGCCTTGGTGGGAGCCATCATGGAGCGCGGTGTGCTGCAGTTTTTGTACGGTCGCCCGTTAGAGACATTGCTGGCCACCTGGGGCATCAGTCTGGTGCTGATGCAACTGGTGCGCTCCACCTTCGGCGCACAAAACGTGGCGGTGGAAAACCCGGTGTGGATGAGCGGTGGCCTGCAAGTGCTGCCCAACCTGATGCTGCCGTGGAACCGCGTGATCATCATCGGTTTTTCCTTTGCGGTGCTGGCAGGCGTGGCCTACATCATCGCCAAAACACGCATGGGTTTGTTCGTGCGCGGCGTGACGCAAAACCGCCCGATTGCCTCGTGCATGGGCGTGAACACCGCACGCATCGACACCATGGCCTTTGCGTTGGGCAGCGGTATTGCCGGTTTGGCGGGCTGCGCCTTGAGCCAGATTGGCAACGTCGGCCCCGATTTGGGGCAAAGCTACATCGTCGACTCGTTCATGGTGGTAGTGCTGGGTGGCGTGGGCCAGTTGGCAGGCACGGTGTATGCCGCGCTGGGGCTCGGCATTCTCAACAAGTTCCTCGAAGGCTGGACGGGGGCCGTGCTGGCCAAGATCGCGGTGCTGGTGTTCATCATTGCCTTTATCCAAAAACGCCCGCAAGG
>JAFAGF010000305.1 GCA_023422975.1 Pseudomonadota bacterium | reverse complement strand
CTGCAGCGATACAGGTTGCACCAAAAAAGAAACAGGTAAACCCCAATATCTGATTTGGTTGCACCTTTCTAGAATCGCGCCACTTTTCTCAATGTGCACAGGTTCTTCTTCAGGGAGTTCGGCGGTTATGGCGACAACAACCATTGGCATCAAGGTGGATGAGTTGATGCGTGACAGGCTCAAAGCTGCAGCCCAGCAATTGGGCTGTACGCCCCATTGGTTGCACAAACAAGCCCTGCACAGCTACCTGGAAGCCATCGAACAGGGCAAGCCCTTGCCCGAGTTGCAACACCTGGGTGCAACCAGCTTGAGCGACGCGGTAGAACCTGAGGCACTGAGCGAGCACACCCTGCCTTACGCACCGTTTTATGCACTGGCACAAGATGTGCAGCCCCAAAGCGTGCTGCGCGCGGCCATCACCGCCGCCTACCGCCGCCCCGAAACCGAGTGCCTGCCACTGCTCATCGCACCTGCCACCAGCACCCACCCCCAAGGCGTACAAACCTTGGCCACCCGCTTGGTACAAGCGCTGCGCGAAAAACGCCACAAAAAAACCTCGGGGGTCGAGGCGCTGGTGCAGGAATACTCGCTGTCCAGCCAGGAAGGCGTGGCCTTGATGTGCCTGGCCGAAGCCTTGCTGCGCATTCCCGACCGCGCCACGCGCGACGCCCTCATCCGCGACAAAATCAGCAAAGGCGACTGGAAGTCGCACACGGACTCGCCTTCGCTGTTCGTCAACGCCGCCACATGGGGCTTGATGATCACCGGCAAGCTGGTCAGCGTGCACAGCGAGCAAAAGCTGGGCAGCGCCCTCACTCGCATCATTGCCAAGGGTGGCGAGCCTTTGATTCGCCAAGGCGTGAATACCGCCATGCGCATGATGGGCGAGCAGTTTGTCACCGGTCAGACGATTGGTGCGGCGCTGGCCAACAGCCGCAAGCTGGAAGAAAAAGGCTTTCGCTACTCCTACGACATGCTGGGCGAAGCCGCCACCACCGAAGAAGACGCACTGCGCTATCTGCAGTCGTACGAGCAGGCCATTCACGCGATTGGCCAGGCCTCGCAAGGGCGTGGCATTTACGAAGGCCCCGGTATTTCCATCAAGCTCTCTGCGCTGCACCCGCGCTACAGCCGTGCACAGCGCGAGCGTGTGATGGGCGAGCTATACCCCCGTCTGCTGCAGCTGGCCGAACTGGCCCGCCAGTACGACATTGGCCTGAACATCGACGCGGAGGAAGCCGACCGCCTGGAAATCTCGCTCGATCTGCTGGAACAGCTGTGCTTTGCACCGTCGCTGGCGGGCTGGAACGGGATTGGCTTTGTGGTGCAGGCCTACCAGCGCCGTGCGTTCTTTGTGCTGGACTGGATCATTGATCTGGCCCGCCGCAGCAAACACCGCCTGATGGTGCGCCTGGTCAAAGGTGCGTACTGGGACAGCGAAATCAAACGCGCCCAAGTGGATGGGCTGGAAGACTTCCCCGTCTTCACCCGCAAGGTGCATACCGATGTGTCCTACCTCGCCTGCGCCCGCAAACTCTTGGGTGCCCCCGAGGCCATCTTTCCGCAATTTGCCACCCACAACGCCCACACGCTGGCCAGCATCTACCACATGGCGGGCAACAACTACTACCGCGGCCAGTATGAGTTTCAATGCCTGCACGGCATGGGCGAAGGTTTGTACGAAGAGGTGGTGGGCGACACCGCCGAAGGCAAGCTGGCCCGCCCCTGCCGCATTTATGCCCCGGTGGGTACGCATGAAACCTTGCTGGCGTATCTGGTACGGCGTCTGCTGGAAAACGGTGCCAACAGCTCGTTTGTGCACCAGATTGGCGATGAAAGCGTCGACATTGCGCAGCTGGTCACCGACCCCGTCACCGCTGCCCAGGCGCTGGAGCCACTGGGACGCCCGCATGACCGCATTCCACAGCCTGCCCAGCTGTATGCCGCACAAACGCGCCGCAACTCCGCAGGTCTGGATTTGAGCAACGAGCAGCGACTGGCATCGCTGTCGGCTGCACTGCTGGGCAATGTGGCACCGCTGACAGCACAGGCGGCCCACACCGAGCACCTGGCCGCCACCCCGGTGCTCAACCCTGCGCAGATGCAAGACGTACTGGGCGAGGTGCGTATGGCGGGGCGTGCTGAGGTCGCGCAAGCCATGCAGCACGCCCAGCATGCAGCCCCGATTTGGCAGGCCACACCTGTCAATGCGCGTGCGCAGGCCCTGCTGCAGGCAGCAGACATTGTGCAAGCCAACCTGCAGCCGCTGATGGGCCTGCTGTGCCGCGAGGCGGGCAAAACCCTGCCCAACGCGATCGCCGAAGTACGCGAAGCCATCGACTTTCTGCGCTACTACGCCCAGCAGGCGGAGCAGCACCTGAACAACGACAGCCACCGCCCGCTGGGTGTGGTGGTTTGCATCAGCCCCTGGAATTTCCCATTGGCCATCTTCTGCGGGCAAATTGCTGCCGCACTGGCAGCGGGCAATGTGGTGATTGCCAAACCGGCAGAGCAAACTAATTTGATAGCTGCACAGGCAGTCTCCATGCTGCACCAGGCCGGAATTCCTGTTCATGCACTGCAACTACTGCCCGGTGACGGGGAAACCGTGGGCGACGCACTGGTCAGCCACCCGGCCACCGATGCCGTGGTGTTCACCGGCTCTCACCCCGTCGCACAGCACATTCACCGCCGTTTGTCGGAGCGCTTGGGCAGCCACGGCAAGCCTGTGCCGCTGATTGCTGAAACCGGCGGCATCAACGCCATGGTGGTGGACTCCTCGGCACTGTCCGAGCAAGTCGTGGGCGATGTGCTGATGTCTGCCTACGACTCTGCAGGCCAACGCTGCTCGGCCTTGCGCCTGCTGTGCCTGCAAGAAGACAGTGCTGAGCATGTACTGCACATGCTGCGCGGCGCCATGCAAACGCTGCGCGTGGGCAACCCCGACCAGCTGGCAACTGATGTCGGCCCGGTGATTGATGCACAGGCCAAGTCCGATATCGAAAACTATATTGATGGCATGCGCGCCCACGGCCACCAAGTCACGCGACTGGAATTGCCTGCCGAATGCCGCCACGGGCATTTCGTTGCACCTACGCTCATCGAAGTGGGCAGCGTGCAGGATCTGAGCCGCGAGGTGTTTGGCCCCGTACTGCATGTGTTGCGCTACGCCCGCAAAGATATGGATGCCTTGTTGCAAGCCATCAACGGCTTGGGCTTTGGGCTGACCTTTGGTGTACACACCCGCCTGGATGAAACCGTAGCCCACGTGTCAGAGCGCATTCACGCAGGCAATATCTACGTCAACCGCAACGTGGTGGGTGCCGTAGTGGGCGTACAGCCTTTTGGTGGCGAGGGCCTGTCTGGCACCGGCCCCAAAGCAGGGGGCCCGCTGTACTTATTCCGCCTGCTGTCGCAAGCCCCAGCTTTGGATCAGTTGGCCATTCCCTCCGCGCGCGGGGCGCAAGCGCTGCCCATCGCAGCTGGCGCGCAAGTGCTGCTAGATGGCCCCACCGGCGAAACCGATCAATATGGCCTACAGCCACGGGGCCTGATATGGGGCCTACCTGCAACCACCTACGGCCTGCACGCCCAGTGGCAAGCCTGCCAAAGCACTGGCAACACCTTGTTGCTGCAAGACAGCCCCGCATTGCGAGCACTGGTGGCGCAGTGGCAGCAGCAAACGCCTGCAGCCCAAAACGCCGCCTTGCAATGGGCGACAGAAATTGAGCTGGTGCAACTACCCCTGCAAGCGGCTCTGGCAGAAAGCGATACCGATGCGCTCTTGCATTTGCAGCAGCAACTGAGCACCCGCTCAGGCCCTTTGCTGCTGGTGCAAGGCTTGACCACCGAAGAAATCCGCCACGGTGAACGCTACCGGCAGGAACGCTTATTGCGAGAGGTCAGCATTAGCACCAACACCACAGCAGCCGGCGGCAACGCCAGCTTGATGATGGTGGGTTAGTCCCATTCCCTTCAGCCCTAGGCCTTTTTACAGTCCTGTTTTTCTTTCACCACTAAGGAGCAACGTCGCATGAAAAAATCTCCATCCTTCAAGACCGTGACCAGCACTTTGGCGCTTGCTTGCGCCTTTGGCGGCCTGATGAGTGCAGCGCACGCAGAAACCACCGTTCGTCTGGGCTTTGCGGCCCCGCTGACAGGCCCACAAGCCCACTACGGTGAAGACATGCGCAATGGCTTGACCCTGGCACTGGAAGAAGCCAACGCCAAGGGCATCAAGCTGGATGGGGACAAAGCCAAGTTCGTCCTGGTGTCCAAGGACGACCAGGCCGATCCACGCACCGGCGTACAAGTGGCACAGCAAATTGCAGATGCCAAGGTCAACGGAATGCTGGGGCACTTCAACTCGGGCACCACCATCCCCGCCTCGCGCGTGTACAACGATGCTGGCATCCCCCAGATCGCCATGGCCACCTCGCCCGAATACACCCTGCAAGGCTATGACAACACCTTCCGCATGATGACCAGCGACACCCAGCAAGGCGCTGCCGTGGGGGTCTTCATGGTCAAAGACTTGAATGCCAAGAAAGTGGCCGTGATTGACGACCGCACCGCCTACGGTCAGGGCTTGGCAGACCAGGTGATTGCCGCCGTCAAGCGCGCGGGGGGCACCGTGGTGGCTCGCGAGTACACCACCGACAAGGCCAGCGACTTCACCGCCATTCTGACCAGCATCAAGGCCAAGGGCGCCGACGCGATTTTCTTTGGTGGTCTGGATGCACAGTCCGGCCCGATGCGCCGCCAGATGCAAACATTGGGCATTACCCAACCACTGGTTTCGGGTGAAATGACCCGCAGCGACACCTTCTTGAAGCTGGCTGGTGAAGCCGCCAATGGCACCTATGCTTCTTTGGCCGGCGTGCCCCTGAAGACCATGGCCCAAGGCGAGAAGTTTGCAGCGGCGTACAAGGCACGCTTTAAGGTAGAACCCGGCGTCTACGCCCCCTACGCCTACGACGGCGCATGGAACATGATCACCGCCATGGAGCAAGCAGGCTCGGCCCAAGCCAGCAAGTACCTGCCCAAGCTGGCCGGCCTGAAGCGCAGCGGCGCAACCAGTGCCAATATCGCCTATGACAAAAACGGCGATCTGAACGAAGTCGCCGTGACCATCTACACCGTCAAGGGCGGCAAGTGGGAAGAGGTCAAAACCATCGTTGACTCGGCCAAATAAGGCCCTGCTCTGAAGCGCTGCAGGCTACACGGTTTGCTGCCTTCAGAGCTGTTGCAGGGCCGTGTCGCACTGCCCTGCAACCCTCTTTCCGGCACCCCGTCATGCCGGAACTTGCTCGAAAAAGGCATCCGCCCTTTTCATTTTCCCCTTCGACCGCCCACGCCGCCCGGCGCGCCCGTCATGGATATTTTTCTGCAACAAATCATCAACGGCCTGACAGCAGGCAGCGTGTACGCGCTGGTTGCCTTGGGCTACACCATGGTCTACGGCATCATTGGCCTGATCAACTTTGCCCACGGCGATGTGGTCATGGTTGGCGCCATGACAGCCACCAGCATTGTGCTGGCACTGGTGGGCCACTATGGCGACGTGTCCGTCTTTGTCGCACTGGGTGCAGCGCTGCTGGTTTCCATTCCAGTGTGTATGGCCCTGGGCTGGACGGCCGAGCGCATCGCCTACCGGCCACTGCGCCGTGCTCCTCGGCTGGCCGCACTGATTACCGCGATTGGCGTGTCCATCATCATCCAGAACGTCGCCATGATGTTCTGGGGCCGCAACTACCTGAATTTCCCGCACATCATTGAACCCACTGTCTTCCAGATGGGCGATGCGCGGCTGAGCATGCTGCAAATTGCCATCATGCTGGGCTCTGCACTGATCATGGTTGCTTTGCTGCTGCTGGTGCACAAAACCCGCCTGGGCATGGCCATGCGTGCCACCGCCCAAAACCGCGAAGTCGCAGGGCTGATGGGGGTCAACATCAACACCGTCATTTCTGCGGCCTTCCTGATTGGTTCGGCACTGGCGGCGATTGCGGGTGTCATGATCACCAGCTACTACGGTGTGGCGCAGTACACCATGGGGTTCATGCTGGGCCTCAAAGCCTTTACGGCCGCCGTGCTGGGCGGGATTGGCAATCTGGGCGGCGCCATGCTCGGTGGCCTGCTGCTGGGCCTCATTGAAGCCCTGGGATCAGGCTATGTCGGCAACCTCACCAACGGGGTGTTCGGCAGCCACTACCAAGATGTATTCAGCTTCATTGTGCTGGTCGTCGTGCTGATTTTCCGTCCCTCGGGCCTCTTGGGTGAACGCTCGGGAGACCGCGCATGAGCCACACCTTCTCCTCCTCCACCGCTCGCACACCTGCCAAAGTCTGGCTGGGCGCCTTTGCGATTGGTGCGGTGCTGCTGGCGCTGCCGTTTGTGCTGGGTGCCACGGCCGGCCAAGGCTGGATTCGCATCCTCAACTTCGCCCTGCTGTATGTGATGCTGGCACTGGGCCTGAACATCGTCGTAGGCTTTGCCGGCCTGCTGGACCTGGGCTACATCGCCTTTTATGCCGTGGGTGCCTATACCTGGGCCTTGCTGGCATCACCGCACTTTGATTTACACCTGCCTTTTTGGCTGGTATTGCCCATTGGCGTTGCCTTGGCCGCTATGGCAGGCATAGCACTTGGTTTTCCGGTGCTGAAGTTGCGCGGTGACTATCTGGCCATCGTGACGCTGGGGTTTGGCGAAATCATCCGCATCTTTATGAACAACCTGGATGCGCCGGTGAATATCACCAACGGCCCACAAGGTATCAACCGCATCGATACCGTGAAAATCGGTGACTGGGCACTGGGCAAGCCAGAAACTATCCTGGACTTTCGCATCACAGGGCCAGAAAAGTACTACTACCTGCTGATGCTGATCGTCATTGCCATCATCTTCATCTGCATTCGCCTACAAAACTCCCGCGTGGGCCGCGCCTGGGAGGCCGTGCGTGAAGACGAAGTGGCCGCCAAGGCCATGGGCATCAATACCCGCAATATCAAGCTCATGGCCTTTGGCATGGGCGCCAGCTTTGGCGGCGTGGCCGGTTGCTTGTTTGCCTCCATGCAGGGTTTTGTCAGCCCTGAAAGCTTTGGCCTGAGTGAATCCATTGCCATCTTGTGCATGGTGGTGCTGGGCGGCATGGGCCATGTCCCCGGTGTCGTGGCCGGTGCGCTGCTGCTGTCCATCTTTCCGGAAGTGCTGCGCAACGTGGTGGTACCCATCCAGCAAACCCTGTTTGGCGATGTGATCGTTGACCCCGACGCCATCCGCATGCTGCTGTTTGGCATTGCGCTGGTTGCGGTGATGATTTTCCGCCCTGAAGGCCTTTGGCCCTCCAAGGTGCGCAAACGCGAACTCCACCAGAGCAAGGAGCCACAAGCATGAGCGCATTGCCCACCACTTCCACTGCCCGCGAACCACTGCTGATTGCCCAGGGTCTGAGCAAGCGCTTTGGCGGCCTGCAAGCGCTCAAAGATGTGAGCTTTGAGATTCGCAAAGGTGAAATTTTTGGCTTGATTGGCCCCAACGGCGCGGGCAAAACCACGTTGTTCAACGTGATGACGGCGCTGTACATCCCGGAGTCGGGCAGCTGTCTGTTCAACGGCGTGGAGCTCACCAAGCTCAAGCCCTACCAAATTGCCGAGCAAGGGCTGGCACGCACCTTCCAAAATATTCGCTTGTTTGCCGCCCTGACAGCGCTGGAAAACGTGATGATTGGCCAGCACCTGCGCACCAAGGCCGGCCTTTGGGGCGCGATTGTGCGCAACAAAGCCACCCGTGAAGAAGAGGCCCGCACGCAAGCGCGGGCGCTGGAGTTGCTGGAGTACGTCGGCATTGCGCACGTGGCCAACGAGGTGGCGTCGTCCCTGTCGTATGGCGACCAGCGCCGCCTGGAAATTGCCCGCGCCTTGGCCACTCGCCCTGCGCTGCTGGCGCTGGATGAGCCTGCCGCCGGCATGAACCCTTCCGAGACCGTGGTGCTGCGCGCGTTGATTGAAAAAATTCGCGACGACGGCATTACCGTGCTGCTGATTGAGCACGACATGAAGTTGGTCATGAATATGTGCGACCGCGTGCTGGTGCTGGAGTACGGCCAAGTCCTGTCTTACGGCCTGCCACACGACGTACAGCACGACCCACACGTGATTGAGGCCTATCTGGGCAAAGGCGCCGCGCAAGACCCGCTGCTGCACCCCCAACTTGCGACACCCCACCAGGAAGAGAAGCGCCATGACTGAAGCGACAGCTTCCCACCCCATGCTAGATATTCGCGGCGTCGATGTTGCCTACGGCGGCATCCGCGCAGTGCGGCAGCTGAACTTGCACGTCAACCCCGGTGAGCTGGTTGCCCTCATCGGCGCCAACGGTGCTGGCAAAAGCACCACGCTGCGCGCCATTTGTGGCCTGGTGCCACTGGCAGCAGGCAGCATTCACTACAAAGGGCAGAGTTTGGCAGGGCAGCCTGTGCATGCCATGGTGCGCCAGGGTTTGGTGATGGTGCCCGAAGGGCGTGGCATCTTCCCGCAGCTGACCATTGAAGAAAATCTACACATGGGTGCTTACAGCCGCACCGACAAAGCTGCCATCGCGCAAGAGGTGGAGCAGGTGTATGCGCGCTTTCCTCGCCTTGCAGAGCGCCGCAAACAGACTGCAGGCACCTTGTCCGGTGGCGAGCAGCAAATGCTGGCCATGGGCCGCGCCATTTTGTCCAAGCCACAGCTGCTGCTGCTGGATGAGCCAACCATGGGCCTGGCGCCCATCATGGTGGACAAAATTTTTGAAGTGATCCAAGACATCTCTAGCCAAGGCGTCACCATTTTGCTGATTGAGCAAAACGCCCGCCTGGCCCTGGAAGTGAGCCAGCGCGGCTACGTGCTGGAATCTGGAGAACTCACCCTGGAAGGCCCAGGCCACAACCTGCTGCACGACCCCAAGGTGCGCGCCGCCTATCTGGGCGAATAACAACTGGGCCCGCAAATCCCCAAGGCTTCCATGTGAAGCCTTTTTATTTTGATAGCAGCCAGCGCTTGCTCATTCAGCATTTCGGTGGTGTAGAGGGGATTGCTAAATAGGTATTTGAATATCGTGATCCCACAATCGTTTGCTCAGCAAGTACCCGGTTTGGGGCTTCAACGATGCCCCAAACTTGCGCTGCCAGACAAATAGCAGCGAATGCAAGAGCGCGGTAGCGCTCTTGCTATATGCATGCGTCTTTCTCCCAAGCCGAGCCAAGTACCAACGCAACTTATTGTTCAGACTCTCAATGTGATGGGTATGAGCCTTGCCTACCGTGTGCTGCTCAGCCTTGATGATGGCCTTGTAAGGCCGATGTGCATCCGTGCAGTAATGGATATGCGCATCCATAGGTAGTTGAGGCTGCAGCACTTTGGCTGTTTTCGTTCCTCGCTCCCCAAGTGCAAACCCGACGATCTGGTGACTTGCCCTGTCTATTGCCCACCACAACCAGATGGGCTGTTTTTTGAGCCCACATAACTCCACATCTCATCGGCCTCAATGACCGCTAGATCTTTGGCTGTTGGCGCTTGAAGTGCTTTGCCAGCAACTTCTTTGCGCACCCAACCCAACACTGCGTTGTGGCTCACGTGCAATAGACGTTCGATTTTTCTTGCGGCAATACCTTCGGCATACATCGCCAAGGCCAGTGCTTTGATCTTTGGATCGATGAGGCGTAAGTCCTTGTCACCAAAGGTTCTGCGGCATCCCATGCACATCCATCTTTGTCGTTTGTGGCGGCTCAGGCCAATCTTTTGTGTGTGATGGTGATTACAGCGAGGGCATTGCATAGCGAAACGGAAAAGGCATGGAATATAGCGCTTGGCGCCATCTCCATACCTCATGCGCAATCCCGCCAAATCTACATAAAATCCTTTAAATACAAGCGCCAGCAGCTATACATTTTCATTTAGACAAAAATTCAAACCAAAAAAAAAGGACTGCCGGGTGCAGTCCTTTTGCATGCAGGCCGCGTGATGCGACTTTGAACGCTGTGCTACGCAATCAGTCCACCAGGCCCACGAACACGTGCTGCACGTCGTCGTCGTTCTCCAGACCCGCCAAGAAAGCTTGCACTTCCTCTTGCTGCTCGGCCGACAGGCTGCCCATGCTCACGGGGTTCTTGGCCTTGTAGCCCAACTTGACTGACAGCACCTTGATGCCTTGCGCAGGCAGCGCCTTGCTCACAGCGTCCAGGTCGCTGGTGTCGGTAATGAACAGCGTCACACCTTCTTCGTCACCGGCTTCAAAGTCTTGCGCGCCCGCTTCAATGGCGGCCAACTCGACGTCAGCGCCGCCCTCGGCCTCGCCTTCGATCATGCCCACATGGTCAAAGTCCCACGCCACCGCAGTCATCTGGCCCTTGCGAAAGCACACGCGCATATTGGGCGCAGTGCGGTTGGGGTTGTCGGTCAGGCACTCCACCATCACGGGCACGCGGTGAGGCGCATAGCCTTCAAAAATCACGCTGGCGTAATTGACCGCATCCGCGCCCACGCCCGCGCCTTTTTTGACCGCCCGGTCCAGCGTTTCTTTGGACATGGAAGCCTTGCGGGCCGCTTCAATCGCCATGCGCAGGCGCGCATTGCTGCCGGGGTCGCCCCCGCCCAAACGGGCTGCTAC
>JAFAGF010000297.1 GCA_023422975.1 Pseudomonadota bacterium | reverse complement strand
CCGAGCAATGGGTTTGCACATGGGCACCGGTGCGCTGGGCCAGATCGCCCAGGCCTTGCAGCAGCGCGTCCGTGCACGAAGGAATGAAACGCGGCGTGATGACGGGCAGCACGCGCTGCTGGGCGTTGTCAGGGTGGGTGCCCAGCCAGTCCATAAAGGCTTCGGTATCGGCCACGGCCTGGGCTGCGCTGGCGTCTTTGTAGTAAGGCGGGCATTGCGTGGGCTCGTCCATGGCCACCTTGCCCACCAGCGCGCGCTGGCCATGGGCCAGGCAGCGCTCGGCCAGCACCTGGTTGCCGGCGTTGTCCACGGTGCCAAAGTACATGGCCGTGGTGGTGCCGTTGGCCAGCAGCGTGGGCACGACCACGTCGTACACGCTCTGGGCAAATGCGGCGTCGCTGTAGCGCGCCTCCAGCGGGAAGGTGTTGTCCTGCAGCCAGACTTCCAGCGGCACATCCAGCGCCTTGCCGTTTTGCGGCCATTGGGGGGCATGCACATGCAAATCCACCATGCCGGGCAGCAGGTAGCTGCCAGCGGGCAGTGCGCGCAAAGTTCCAGCGGCGGCATGGGCTGCGCGTTCCTGCGCCCAACGCGGGTCACCCGGCTGCAACACGTCGTCGATCACGCCTTGGGCGTTCACGCAGACCAGCACATCGGCCTGCACGCGCAACTGGTCGGGCGTGGGCGCGTCGAATGCGGTGCATTGCAACGCCCAGCCTGCAGACACATCCAAGGTTGCTGCGGCAGTCACAGGAGAAGAAGAAAACAAGGTCATTGCGCCATCACGGGGCAACCTGGCCCCTGTCATCAAAGCACCTTGGTGCTTGCAAGGTGCACAAAAAACAATGCACCAAGCCATCTGACCTTGGTGCGAGAGCGTGCAATGTACCGAGTGCGGGCTGCTGTGTGCAGGCGCTGCCTCACTTGTCCATGATGAGCGATTGGGTTCCTGCCCTCAGTGCTGCACATTGGCGCAATTCCACGCAGCGCCCATTGTTTGCGGTGTATGGCAGGCGCCGCCCAGCCCCGCTTACAAGGCCAGCTCCATCAAAATACGCATGACGTCGGTGCGCGTCATGATGCCCACCAGCTTTCCTTGCCGCAGCACCGCAACAAAAGGCACTGTGTGTGTGGCCAAGGTTTCCAGCAGATGCAGCACCGGGGTGTGGTCTTCCACACTCAGCGGTGCGTCTTCCATCAATGCAGCGGCATGCACGGCCGTTGTGGCCACAGGCTTGCGCCCCCACAACGGCCAGATGCTGCGCGGTTTCTTCTCTCGGGCATGGGGTTGCTGCTGCCACAACCAATCAAACAAGGCACTGCGCGCCACCACGCCCAGCAAATGCCCCTGCGCATCGGTCACCGGCAAGCTTTTGATGGGGTGTTGCCGAAATTGCGCCACCAGTGTGTCCAGATCATCCGTCGGGCGGCATGTCCACAGCGCAGCAGTCATCACCTGTCCGCAGGTGACACTTCCAAAACGCCGGGCAATGGCCTGCTCCTCGGCGGCACGCACCAACTGACCCAACTCTTGCGGCGTCAGGTTGTAGTCTTGGTCAAAACGTGCCAGCAGCGCTTGCAAATCGGCATCCGACAGCTCATCGGACGGTAAATGCAAGGTTTTTTTGGCAGCAGGCGCTGGCACGGTGACCTGCAGCGGATAGTTCTTCCCCCAGAGACGGTGGTACGCCACCCCCAGCAGCACCAGCACCAGCGTCAGCAGGCCAATCGGCACCAAGGCATAGCTCCAGCTGTGAAGCACGCCATGCTGGGCTTCCAGCACCAGCAGCAAAGCCACCGCGCCGCCCGGCGGGTGCAAAGAGCGCGTGAGCTGCATGCAAGCAATGGCACCGCCCACCGCTACAGCAGGCATCAACCAGCCCGCGCCCTGCGCAGGCCAGCAGGCCAGCACCAGCAGCGCCCACAGAGCCGAGACGGTATTGCCCACCACACAGGACCACGGTTGTGACAGCGGGCCGGTATGCACAGCAAATACCAGCACCGCCGTAGCCCCCAAGGGGGCAAACAGCGCCCAGCCACCCTGACCGCCGCCCCATTGCACCAGTTGCACCAGCACGGCCGCCATCGCCAGCCCCAACCCAGCCCCCAGCCCTACACGCAGCACATCCAGCCGCGCAGCAGGTGCCACAGCGGGCTTCCATCCATTTCCTAATTGCATGACATTCCAAACGACAAAACCCCGCCCAAAGGCGGGGTCAGCCTGCAGCAGCACAAGCATGTTTGCAGGTACGGCATCTGTTTTCACACCACATTGGTGCAAATCAGCCTTGCAGCCAGCATGCCACAGGCGGCTGGCACCACCGCCAGCATGGTTTAGGCTGCCAAGGTTTGTGCGGGGCCGAAGAATTCATAGCGAGCCTGCGCCTGTGGCACACCCGCGCGGTGTAGCACCTGCTGGGCCAGGCGCATAAAACCCACGGGGCCCAGGAAGTAAGCCTGCACATCCCGCTCTGCAGGGAGCCAGCGTGTCAGCAAGTCTGCATCAGGCATGCCTTGTGCCACCTTGGCTGGGCACGCGGGCAACTGGTCAGCGGCTTGCTCATAGCCAAAACACAGCTGCAACTGCGGGTATTGCGCGGCCAGATTCAGCAAATCACTGCGAAATGCCTGCAACGCCGGGGTGCGCGCGCAGTGGATGAAGGTGACTGCACGGCCTGCCTGCAGGCCTTGCTGCAGCATGGCCATCAACGGCGTAATGCCCACACCCGCGCCCATCAGCACCAGCGGTTTGGTGCTGTCGTCCAGGGTGAAGTGCCCCGCTGGCGGAAATACTTCCAGCACATCGCCGACTTGCACCTGCTGGTGCAAGTGATTGGAGACCACGCCCTGCTCCTCCCGCTTGACGCTGATGCGCAGGCTGCGTCCATCGGCCTGCTGTGACAGCGAATAGTTGCGACGCTGCTCCTTGCCCTCCACCACCACACGCAGACCGATGAACTGACCAGGCTGATAACGCAATACGGCCCCACCATCTTCTGGCAACAGCGTAAAACTGGTGATCTCGGGTGTCTCTGCCTGCTTGGCGGCCACCACAAAGCGGCGCACGCCCATCCAGCCACCGGCAGCTTGGGCATTCGCCTCGTATGTGGCTTTCTCAGCGCCGATCAAAATGTCGGCCAGTTGGCCATAGGCGGCCGCCCAGGCGTCGATCACCTCGTCGGTCGCAATTTCAGCGCCCAGTACTTCGCGGATGGCACGCAGCAAAAAACCGCCGACGATGGGGTAGTGCTCAGGCTGCACCTGCAAGGAGACATGCTTGTGAATGATCTGCGCGGGCAGATCGCCCAGGCCAGACAGGTCGTCAATGTGCTTGGCATACATCAGCACGCTGCGCGCCAGCGCGCGGGGCTGGGCACCCGTTTGTTGGTGCACGCTGTTGAACAGCGGCTGCACCTCGGTGCTTTCCGACAGCATCAAGCGATAGAAATGGGTGGTCAGCGCCTCGCCCCCGGTTTCCAGCAAGGGCACGGTAGATTTGACAATGGCGCGTTGGCGATCGGTCAGCATGTGAATCATCTCTCCATGGCCGTCGACGGGCAGCCCACCATGGGCTACGGCGTTGACTGGCATTGATACGAACTGATTTGCAAAGCCTGTGCCAGAAAATTTACTAATACACATCAATGACTTATTAAAAAATATGTCTTTTTGACTCACGTCAATTCAGGTCATTCTGACAACTTATGATGTCAGAATGACTGCAACCACCACCCTGTTGAATGCCCTGCTTCCACTGGTTGCTCAACTGCCCAACGACCTGCCTGAGTCAGAGCATTACCGCCGCTTGCTGGCGGCGCTGCGTACCGTGCTTCCCGGCGATGCCGCCGCGCTCTTGCGCTGCGAGCGCGGAGACCACGGGGATGACTGGCTGCGTCCACTGGCAATTGATGGCCTCAGCCCCGACACACTGGGCCGGCGTTTTCGCGTCGCCGAACATCCCCGCTTTGCAGCTCTGATGGCAGCTGGCCAAGCGCTGCGCTTTCCCACCGACACCGACTTGCCCGACCCCTACGATGGCTTGGTCGCCCACTACTCCGGCGCGCCGCTGCCGGTGCATGATTGCATGGGCTGCGTCCTGCAGGTCGATGGCCAACCTTGGGGCTTGCTGACGCTGGATGCGCTGGAGCCCGGACGCTTTGCAGGCGACGGCCCGCTGCACATCCTGCAAGCCTTTTGCAACCTGGCAGCGGCCACCGTCGCCACCGCCGCCCAGCTGCGCCAGCTGGAGCAAAGCGTCCACAATGAACGCCAGCGCGCCGAACACTTTCGCCGACACACCCCTGTTGCCGCGCCACGCCTGCTGGGCCACAGCGCGACCATGCGAGCCTTGCAGCGCGATATTGCGACCGTGGCTGCCAGCGATCTGGCAGTACTCATCACCGGAGAGACCGGCGTCGGCAAAGAACTGGTAGCCCAGGCACTGCACGCCCAGTCAGACCGGGCCGACCAGGCGTTTGTCAGCATCAACTGCGCCGCTCTGCCCGACACGCTGGTCGAAAGCGAGCTGTTCGGCCATGTGCGGGGCGCCTTTACCGGTGCTGTCGGTGACCGCCAAGGCAAATTCGAGCAAGCCCACCAAGGCACACTGTTTCTGGATGAAGTGGGAGAGCTCCCCTTGGTCACTCAGGCCAAGCTGCTGCGCGTGCTGCAAAGCGGGCAAATTCAACGGCTGGGGCTCGACCGTGAACGCACAGTGGACGTGCGCATCATCGCCGCCACCAACCAAGACCTGGCCGCCGCGGTACGTACCGGGCGCATGAGGGCAGACTTCTTTCACCGCCTGAGCGTCTACCCCCTGCAAGTGCCGCCGCTGCGCGCCCGCGAAGGTGATGTACTGGTGCTGGCAGGCTACTTTCTGGAGCGCACACGCTCCCAGTTCGGGCTGGACGGACTGCG
>JAFAGF010000219.1 GCA_023422975.1 Pseudomonadota bacterium | reverse complement strand
GCCATCAGCCCCGATGACTATGTAGATGACCGCGCGCAGCGCATGGTGGACCGTGAATTCAACCTCTCCCATGCCGAGCACATGCCCGATAAAAACCGCGTGACGGCGGGCGCATGGGTGCCGGGGGATGTCGATGGGGCCAGCGTTGAAGAAGGCATTGCCCAAACCTTGGGGCTGAAGCTCGGCGACGCGATGGTGTTTGACGTGGGTGGCATCCGACACAGTGCCCGCGTGACCAGTTTGCGCAAGGTGGACTGGGGCAGCATGCGTGCCAATTTCTTCATCATGTTCCCTGTGGCCCAGTTGCCCGATGTGCCCGCCACCTATATGGCGGCGTACCGCGCGCCGACACAGGCTGGCTTTGACAACGGCTTGCTGCGCGCCTTCCCGAATGTGACGAATGTGGACATGGACAGCACCATCGCTCAGGTGCAGCGCGTGCTGGATCAGGTGATTCGTGCCGTGGAGTTTCTGTTTGCCTTCACACTGGCCGCAGGTTTGGTGGTGCTGTTTGCTGCGGTGACGGCCACGCGCGAAGAGCGTGCGCGCGAATACGCCATCATGCGTGCCATGGGGGCGCAAGGCCGCTTGTTGCGCCAGGTGCAGCGGGCTGAGTTGGCAGGCGTGGGCCTGCTGGCAGGTTTTTTGGCCAGCGCCGTGGCCATGGCGGTCGGCTGGGCCTTGGCACGCTGGGTGTTTGAGTTTGCGTGGACGGCTGCGTGGTGGGTGCCTGCCGCCGGTGCTTTGATGGGGGCAGCGCTGGCGTTGCTGGCAGGCTGGTGGGGCTTGCGTGAAGTATTGCAGCGCCCAGTCATGCACACGCTGCGTGCCGCGGCTGAGTAAAAAGATAGCTGCTTGCGCTAATAAATAAATGGTTTCAGGTATTTTTATATTTGAAACCATTCATTATCAATCGCTGATAGCTCATCTTTTAGAAAAGCTGTGTGCTGCCTGCGTTGTGTCAGACGAACACGGATATGCGTGCACATCCCATTGCAACCCTCTTGCCAGCCAGCATGCGCCGGCGCATGCTGGTCGCATGAGCACCATCACCAAAACCCATCTTCAAGCCCTGAAAGCCCATTTGCAGCAGCGCGAGCAGCAACTGTTGCAAGAGCTGGCTAATGCCCACAGCGAACAGGTACAAAACGCCCAAGACAACGAAGATCTGCCGCGCGAGCCCGATGCCAACCAGAGCCGCGACACTTCGGACCGCGAGGTGCGTCATGCCGAGCAAATGCGCGATCAGCAAGAGCTGAAAGACGTGCGTGCTGCCTTGGTGCGCATGGAAGATGGCTGCTACGGCGAATGCATGGATTGCGGCAAAGGCATTGCCTTGGCGCGGCTGCAGGCATTTCCGTCGGCCAAACGCTGCATTGCCTGCCAAACGCTGCACGAGGACAAAAAGCGCCGTGCCTGACACCAGAGCCTGAGGCCGCGTTTTTAACCTTGGGTCCACGCACTACTTCGCCAAGCTGGCACACTCACGGTTTTGTGTTATGTGATGCCTGCGTACACTGCGGGCTTTTTGTGCAGAGCGAGCCATGCAGATTGAAGAAAAGCCCCCTTTCGACACCCCCTTTGAATGGATTGGCGGGGAAGAGCCGGTGCGCCGCTTGGTAGACCGCTTTTACGACCTGATGGATCTGGAGCCCGGCTATGCAGCGCTGCGTGCCAGCCACGGTAGCACGCTGGAAGATGCGCGCCAAAAACTCTTCTGGTTTCTGTGCGGTTGGCTGGGCGGCCCTGATTACTACGTGGAGCGCTTTGGGCACCCCCGCTTGCGCATGCGTCACATGCCGTTTTCGATCGGTATTTTGGAGCGCGATCAGTGGGTAGCCTGCATGGATCAAGCGATGGCCGAAACCGAGGTGCCGCCAGCTTTGCGCACGCGCTTGAAAGGCAGCTTTATGCAAACTGCGGACTGGATGCGCAACAAAGGCGTCTGATTCCCCGGGCAAGCGCGAAGCGTTAAGGCTTGCCATACATATAGACCAGCCTTCGCCGGTATGGGAAGGCTGGTTGGTTTGAACAAGGACAGCGTCATGCCTTTTTTGCTGCAAGTCGATTTTGAGATGGATGGCCCCTATGGTGGGGCCATGGTGCAGGCCTTTGAAGGGCTGGCCCACAGCATCAACCAAGAACCCGGCATGCGCTGGAAAATCTGGACGGAAGACCCTGAGCACAAGCAAGCCGGTGGTGTGTACCTGTTTGATACCCATGCCCACGCGCAGCAGTATTTGCAGATGCATGCTGCACGCCTGACGCAGGCGGGTGTGCGCAATTTGCGCAGCAAAATCTTCGCCGTGAATGAAGCGCTCAGCGCCATCAATCACGGCCCGGTGGCGTTGCACTGAAGCGCTACCGCCAGCGTCGAGATCGCTGGAAAGCATTCTGAAGGTACGTGCGGGCCGCTCGGTATGATGCAGGCATCTATACCAAGAGGGGTGGAAATGACTGCATATATCGTGCTGGCGTTGGTGGTGGTTGTTGCACTGTGGGTGGTGGGTGTCTACAACCGTTTGCGTACCCATAAAAATCAGGTGGAAAACGCTTTTGCGCAGATTGATGTGCAGCTCAAGCGGCGCTATGACTTGATTCCCAACTTGGTGGAAGTGGCGCGCGGCTATATGCAGCACGAGGCCAGCGCCTTGGAAGCCGTCACCCGTGCACGCAATCAGGCGGTGGTAGCCAGTGATGCACTGCGCAGCCACGCGCGTGATGGCAAAACCTTGGCAGATTTTTCTGCGGCAGAGCAGGCACTGGGCAGCAATTTGGGGCGCTTGATGGTGACGATGGAGGCATACCCGGAACTCAAGGCCGATGCGCAGATGCAAAGCCTCAGTGAAGAGATTGCCAGCACCGAAAACCGCATCGGTTTTGCGCGCCAGGCATATAACGATGAGGTGCTGGCCTTCAATGACAAAGCCAGTCAGTTCCCAGACTTGATCGTTGCCAGGTTGCTGGGCTTTGCGCACATGGGCATGCTGGAATCCACCAGCAGTGCCCAGGAGCGGGTGGCTCCTGCAGTGCGTTTTTAAGCCCCGCTGAAGGCGAAGACCACCCATGCGATTTTGGGATTGGCAGGCCAACGCACGCCGCACCACGCGTTGGTTGTTGCTGCTTTTTGCGGTGTGTGTGCTGGTATCACTGGCGGCTGTACACGGCGGCTTGACCTTGGCATGGTGGCTGCTGTTTTCGCACACCGACATGGGCTACCCCAAAGGTTTCGTCCTGACGAACTTGGGCGTTACCTTGATGCTGATCTTGGGTGGTTGGTGGCTGACCCATGAAGAGCTGAGCCAGGGCGGGCAGCAACTGGCGCAGCGCATTGGTGCCAGGCAGGCGCGCCC
>JAFAGF010000187.1 GCA_023422975.1 Pseudomonadota bacterium | reverse complement strand
GCGCCCATATTGCGCAGCGGCACCACGCGCGCGCGGCCGATGAAGGCCGCAGGGCCCAGGGCTTCGGTATAGACCACGCCGTGGTAGCTCACATCGGGCTCGTTCAGGCGCTTAAAGCGCTCCTTGTGTTCGGCCCAGGGGAACTTGCCGCTGTCCACAATCGCACCGCCCACGCTGGTGCCGTGGCCGCCCAGGTATTTGGTCAGCGAATGCACCACGATATCGGCACCAAATTCAAACGGGCGCAGCAGGTAGGGTGAGGGTACGGTGTTGTCCACGATCAGCGGTACGCCGTGGGCATGGGCCACATCGGCCAGTGCTTGGATGTCCGTCACATTGCCCAGTGGGTTACCGATGGACTCGATGAACACGGCTTTGGTCTTGGCGTCGATCAGCTTGCCAAAGCTTGCCGGATCGCGCGGATCGGCAAAGCGCACCTCGATGCCTTGCTGCGGGAAGGTGTGGGCAAACAGGTTGTAGGTGCCGCCATAGAGCGTGCTGGCGGAGACGATGTTGTCACCGGCTTCGGCCAGCGTCTGGATGGCGGCGGTGATGGCGGCCATGCCCGATGCCACGGCCAGCGCGGCAATGCCGCCTTCCAGGGCCGCGACGCGCTTTTCCAGCACGTCGGTGGTAGGGTTCATGATGCGGGTGTAGATATTGCCCGGCACCTTCAAATCGAACAGGTCGGCACCGTGCTGGGCGCTGTCAAACGCATAGGCTACCGTCTGGTAGATGGGCACAGCCACGGCCTTGGTGGTGGGGTCGGAGGAGTAGCCAGCGTGGACGGCCAAGGTTTCGATACGCATGTTTTTGTCTCCAATGCTAGGTTTTGAACCCAGTCATTGTGGGAAAGAAACATGGCGCTGCCAACTACGCAGATGCTATGTGCTTATGCCAAATCAACCTCACTCCAACAAGTGTGGTGAATGGCAAAAAAAAGAGCTATTAGCGCTTGGTGGGTAAGCGTTTAATGGTTATTTGGTGGTTTTTTTGGCGGCTGAAACAAGGCTGCGCGCCGAGGGTGCTCTTCCTGTGCGGTGCGTTGCTGGGCAGAGGTTGTGCGCACTGGAGGCAGGGAATGGCTGCTGCGGGGTGCGCGTGAATGGCGTTCTGCAGCAGGGGCAGTTTGTGCTGCTTCCCATTGCGGCAAAGCCGCAAAAACTTTGGCGGGGGCGTGCGCATCATTGGCTGCATAGCGAATTTGTGCTTCGCTCAGATGCGGTAGGGACCAGTTGCTGGTGGATTGCTTTTTGGACTTGTGAAAACTTTGCCCCAGCACCATGGCAACCGCAGCGCGCACGCCTGTGGAAGCGCCGTAGCCATAGCGTTGAAAACGGCGATCCAAATCCACAATGTTGGCCAACTCAACGTCCAGTCGCTTGGGGAGTGTGGACTTGTCGTTGTCAAGGCCAAAACCGACCTTGCAGATGCCTGCGTGAGCGATGATTTCACGGGCCAGCGCCAGGGCAGACGGAAGGTGCAGCTGCAAGATCCACGCAGCCTCTGGGGTAGCCAGTTGCACGACGTGGGGCCCAGTATCGACCTGGTGAATATGAAAAAGCGGTTTGCTTTCCGTATCAAAGCCCAACGCAGTCTGCTGCAGCAGTTGCATGCGTGCAGCCTCAAAGTCGGCTGCATGGGCGGGGATATGGATGGCAGCGTCAGGCAGCGCCGCGTAAGGCGGCAGCAGTTGACTTTCTTCTTTGGAAGGCGGCTTGAGTCTGGGCATGGCAGCAGGGCTGCTGGAGTACGTTGTGTTGCTACTCCAGCCTGGGCGGAGTGATTAAGCCTTGGCCTGAGGCACAGGGCGGGTGCGGTAGAACTGCATGGGGAACTCTTGCATCTCCTTGGCATGCTGGTTCAGCACTGACTTTTTCATCTTGCCCACCACGTGCATTTCGCACGGTTTGCAGTCAAAACGCAGGGTCAGCTTTTCTTTGCCGTTGATCAGTTGCAGCGGCTCGGCCTTGATGGTGCCCTTCACACCAATCACGCCCTTGGCTTGCTTGGGACACAGGCTCATCGAAAAGCGCACGCAGTGCTTGGTGATCATCAGGCTGACTTCGCCTTCTTCTTCCTTGCTCTCGTAGGCCGCGTCAATTACCTTCACGCCGTGCTTCACATAGAAGTCGTGCGCCTTGGTGTTGTAGACGTTGGCCAGATAGGTCAGCGTCTCTTCCGGGAAAGGCGCGGGCGGCTCTACGGGCTGGGCACGCGGCAGGCGCACAAAGCCTTGGGCGCGGGCGGCCTCCAGCGCTTCCAGCGCATCGCGGCGCAATTGGTTCAAGGCCGATGCGGGCACAAACCAGGGCTGGCTCAGGCTCAAGCTGATGTCGTTGACCGCAAAAATGGATGCACCAAAGCGGCCCAGTTGCTCACGCAACGTGGTTTCTGCCTTGCTTGCGTCGGTGGCCGCTTGGTGGGCCTGGGCGATGGTGGCCTTGCCCACAAAACCGTCTTCGTCGGTCAGCGTCAGCGCAAAACCGTCGGTGGTTTCTTGGAACTCGGCCCACAGGCCGATGCGGCGGTCGCTCGACTTTTTATCGAGCATGCGCACCCAGTTCATGTCGCGGTTGCGGTTGACCTCCAAGCCCTTGCGCAGGTCTTTGAA
>JAFAGF010000064.1 GCA_023422975.1 Pseudomonadota bacterium | reverse complement strand
TACAAGCTGGCCAAGGAAGACCCGATCGAGATCTTGGACGTGGACAACGTCAAGGTGCGCGACAGCCAGATTGCCCGCCTCAAAGCCATCAAGGCAAAACGCGATCCAGCCCAGGTGCAGCAAGCGCTGGATGCTCTGACTTCTGCAGCGCAGTCCGGCGAAGGCAACTTGCTGGATCTGTCCATCCAAGCCATCCGTTTGCGCGCTACCGTGGGCGAAGTTTCGGATGCGCTGGAAAAAATCTTTGGGCGCCACCGCGCCGACACGCAAAAGGTGACCGGTGTGTACGCTGCTGCTTATGACTCCGCCGCCGGTTGGGATCAACTGAAGGAAGAAATCAACGCTGCCGCAGAGCAACTGGGCCGCCGCCCCCGCGTGATGATTGCCAAATTGGGCCAAGACGGTCACGACCGTGGTGCCAAAGTGGTCGCCACCGCCTTTGCAGACCTGGGCTTTGACGTGGACATGGGCCCGCTGTTCCAAACCCCCGAAGAGTGCGCGCGACAAGCCATTGAGAACGACGTGCACGCGGTGGGCGTTTCGACCTTGGCAGCAGGCCACAAAACCTTGGTGCCCGCCATCATTGAAGAGCTGAAGAAGCAGGGCGCCGACGACATCATCGTGTTCGTCGGCGGCGTAGTGCCCGCGCAAGACTATGACTTCCTGTACCAAGCAGGCGTGAAGGGTGTGTACGGCCCCGGCACGCCCATTCCGGCCAGCGCCAAGGATGTGCTGGAGCAGATCAAGAAGGCCAATGGACTGTAATCGGTCGTGACCGTATTGATAGCAAAGGCGATCGCGACGTGACACCTAAGCACATGCAAGACGGCATTCTGCGCGGCAACCCCGCCGTGCAGCGCCGGGCGATGGCCAAGGCCATCACTTTGCTGGAATCTTCCCGCGCAGACCACCGTCAGCAGGGCGATGACTTGCTCACCGCCTTGCTGCCGTACACGGGCAAAGCCCTGCGTTTGGGCATCAGTGGGGTGCCGGGGGTTGGCAAGTCCACTTTCATTGAAGCGCTCGGCATGTACCTGACGGGTCTCGGCCACAAGGTGGCGGTGCTGGCAATTGACCCTTCGTCCACTGTCTCGGGCGGCTCCATCTTGGGGGACAAAACCCGGATGGAGCAGCTCTCCGTCAACCCCAAGGCGTACATCCGCCCCAGTCCTTCCAGCGGCACGCTGGGCGGCGTGGCAGAGAAAACCCGCGAATCCATGCTGGTATGTGAGGCGGCAGGCTACGACGTGGTGATTGTCGAGACCGTGGGCGTGGGCCAAAGCGAGATTGCCGTGCACGGCATGACCGATATGTACTGCGTGCTGCAGCTGCCCAATGCCGGTGATGACTTGCAGGCCATCAAAAAGGGCGTGATGGAGCGCGCGGACTTGGTGGTCATCAACAAGGCGGATATTGACCCCAACGCTGCCACGCGGGCGCAGGCCCAAATCACCTCCAGCCTGCGTTTGCTGGGCATGCATGGCAACCCCGACCACACCACCACGGGCGCGCTGTGGCAGCCCCGTGTGCTGCAGCTGAGTGCATTGAAAGGCGAGGGCGTAGACAAATTCTGGGCTGCGGTACAGCAGTTTCAGCAGCTGCAAACCTCCAATGGGCGCTTGGCGGCCCGGCGCGAGAAGCAGTCGCTGGACTGGATGTGGGAACGCATTGATGCTGGCCTTAAGCTGGCGTTCAAGCAGCATCCGCAGGTGCAAGCCTTGCTGCCCAGCATGCAGGCGCAAGTGACCAGTGGCACATTGGCTGCAAGCACTGCAGCACGAAATCTGCTTGCAGCGCAGATGCATCAAGCGTCTGTAGCTATAAAAAACGAATAAATACCGCAGGTATGCAGCACTTAATCGACATTACATGATTAATAAAACAGCCATCTTTATTTGAAGAGGATCTGAGGACGACATATGGAACACAACAATATCTTGGCCCAGTTAGAAGCCAAAAGAGAACAGGCCCGCCTGGGCGGCGGGCAAAAGCGTATCGACGCGCAACACAAGAAGGGCAAGCTGACAGCCCGTGAGCGTATTGAACTGTTGCTGGACGACGGTACGTTTGAAGAATGGGACATGTTTGTCGAGCACCGCTGCACCGACTTTGGCATGGAGAACACCAAGATTCCGGGTGATGGCGTTGTCACCGGCTACGGCATGATCAATGGCCGTCTGGTGTTTGTGTTTAGCCAAGACTTCACTGTCTTCGGTGGTGCCTTGTCGGAAACCCATGCCGAAAAAATCTGCAAGGTGATGGACCAGGCCATGAAAGTGGGTGCTCCGGTCATTGGCCTGAATGATTCGGGCGGTGCCCGCATTCAAGAGGGTGTGGCCAGCTTGGGCGGCTACGCTGACGTGTTCCAAAAGAACGTGCTGGCTTCCGGCGTGGTGCCGCAGATCTCCATGATCATGGGCCCTTGCGCTGGTGGCGCGGTGTACTCGCCTGCCATGACCGACTTCATTTTCATGGTCAAAGACAGCAGCTACATGTTCGTGACCGGCCCCGAAGTCGTAAAGACCGTGACCCACGAAGAAGTCACGGCCGAAGAGC
>JAFAGF010000018.1 GCA_023422975.1 Pseudomonadota bacterium | reverse complement strand
GGCGCAGCAGTCAGGCCGCCCTTTTGCAGCTTGACCATGGCTTCGGTGAACTCTGGCACATAGTTGGCAGGGCTGGCCCAGCCCAGATCGCCGCCTTGGGCTCCCGATCCGGGATCCTTGGATTCCTTCTTGGCGATGTCTTCAAATTTCTTGCCAGCCTTGACTTCCGCAATGATGGCCTTGGCACGGTCTTCCGAGTCCACCAGGATGTGGCTGGCGCGGTATTCCTTGCCTGCGTTGGCGGCGACGAACTTGTCGTATTCGGCCTTGATTTCGGCGTCGGTGACGGGGTTCTTCTTTTGGTAGTCGGCAAACAGCTCGCGGATCAGGATGGTTTCGCGGGCCAATTGCATTTGCTGCTTGAACTCGGGCGAAGCGTCCAGACCGCGCTTGGCGGCTTCTTGCATGAAGATTTCACGCGCAATGATTTCTTCCTTGATCTGGGCGTCCATCTCTGCAGGCACCTGACGGCCAGAGCGCTCAATCTGTTGCTTGAGGGCGGTGACGCGCTCCAAGGGCACGGGCTTGCCGTTGACGATGGCCAAGTTTTGCGCAGAAGCCGAAAGGGCGGCTGTGCCCAACACGGCTGCAGCCACAAGGCCGGGCAAAAGCTGTTTTTTCATGCGGAAATCCAAGAAAAAAGGTAAGAGGTTGGTGTTCGCCAACGACCGTTGGCGAATCTTGCAATCGTATGCTTAGAGCACTTCAATCGCCAGAGCGTGCAACCCTTGGTCGATAAAGTGTTGCAGGGAATCATACACAACGCGGTGGCGTGCTACGCGGCTCTTGCCTTCAAAAACTGGCGCAGCGATGCGAACGCGAAAATGCGTGCCAAAACCTGTGCCATTGGCGCCTGCGTGGCCAGCGTGGGCGGCACTTTCGTCAATCACTTCCAGTTGAGTGGGTGCCAGTTTTTCACGCAGCATTTGCGCAATGGCGGCGGCGGTGATGCCTTCACTCATGGCGGGAATCCTTGCCTGCGGCATTTTGCTCGGGTTCTTTGAGGTAACGGCCCAGATACAGGGCTTGGCCCACCACGAAGGCCAGCATCAGGCCAATGCCGCCAAACATTTTGAAGTTGACCCAGGTGTCGGTGTCAAAGTTGAACGCCACCCACAGGTTGAGCACGCCCATGGCGGCAAAAAAACCGGTCCAGGCCCAGTTCAGGGTGTTCCAGACGTGATCCGGCAATTGCATCTGCGCGCCCATCAGGCTCTTGATGAAGTTCTTTTTGAACAGCACCAGCCCCACCAGCAATGCGCCGCCCATCAGCCAGTACAGCACGGTGGGCTTCCATTTGATGAAGTTTTCATCATGGGCCAGCAAGGTGGCACCGCCGAAGACGACGATGACGCCCAAGCTCACCCACTGCATGGTTTCCACCTTGCCGGTTTTGAAGCGCAGATAGGCGATTTGCACGATGGTGGCCACGATGGCCACTGCCGTGGCCGCATAAATGCCCCATGCCTTAAAAGCGGCAAAGAACAAGATGATGGGGAAAAAATCAATCAGCAGTTTCATGAAAAGCATGCGGGCCCCTGTGTCCCGCGGTCATGCGAAAGGTTGCAAGCATGCCATAGCCGGGTGTGCCAGCGCGTACCCAATGGCAGTGGAGTTCAAGGGTTACGCGCCGCGTGGCGGCAGCCCAGCGGCCTGCGCACGCTGCAGCGATGGCCCGATGGGGCGGTATTTAGTTCCCGCTGTCACCGCCGCCGCTGGTGTTGTTGGTTCCCGTGCTGTCTTCAAACGGCGCGGATGCGGCGCTGCTGGAGTACGGGTCGTGAAAATCCAGCGAGGCCGAGTTCATGCAATAGCGCAAGCCAGTGGGCAGTGGGCCGTCTTCAAACACATGGCCCAAGTGCGCACCGCACTGGCTGCACACGGTTTCGGTGCGCACCATGTGGTGACTGCGGTCTACGATTTCGGTGATGGCGCCGGGGTCGGCCTGGTAAAAGCTGGGCCAGCCGCAACCGGCGTCGAATTTGGTGTCGGAGTCAAACAGCTTGGCGCCGCAGCAGATGCAGTGGTAGCTGCCCTGAGACCAGTGCTGTTCGTACTTGCCGGTGAATGGGCGCTCGGTGGCCGCATGGCGGGTGACCTGGTAGGCCACGGGCTCTGCGCCTTTGGCTTGCAGAGTGTCCAGCCATTGGGCATCGGTTTTTTGGATGGGAAAGGTCATGAGGAACAACTGATGGCAATGGAAGAAGCCCACTCGGGCGGGAAGTCTGCCCAAGCGCCGTGTGCCGGGTGCGCATCAAAGGGGCGCTGCAACACATGCAGCACATCTTGCACCACCTGATAGTTGCCTTGCTGCGCGGCTTCAATGGCCTCTTGTGCCACATGGTTGCGCAGCACAAAGCCGGGGTTGGTGTTGAGCATCAAATTGGCATCTAACGCTTGTCCTGTAAGCGCTGCTAGCTCTTGATAAGAGAGTAGCCAGAGGTCAAAACCTTCGGTGTCCAGGAACAGTTCGCGCGTGCGCTCGAAGTCGGCGCCTTGGGCCGACAGCGCCAGGCGGCGCCAGAAGATGGTGTGGTCAATGCGGTTGGCTGCCAGCAGCTCCAGCAAATGCCCGATCACCGGCGTGGCAGCTGCCGTGTGCTGCTGCGCGGCGCTGGGCAGTCCCAGCTTGGTACACATCAACTGGCGGAAGGCCTGGCTGAAAGCGGGGCGGTAGGCTTCCAGTGCCGCGACGGTCACGTCCTGGTCTTCAATCAGTGGCAGCAGGGCCTGGCCCAGGCAAAACAGGTTCCAGTAGGCGATTTGCGGTTGCTGGTTGAAGGCATAGCGGCCTTGGTGGTCGCTGTGGTTGCAGATGTGGGCGGGGTCAAACGCGTCCAGAAACTGGAAGGGGCCGTAGTCAATCGTCAGGCCCAGAATGCTCATGTTGTCGGTGTTCATCACGCCGTGGCAAAAGCCCACGGCCTGCCAGTGCGCAATCATGTGGGCGGTGCGCTGGCCCACTTCATACAACAGGGCGGCATAGGCATTGCCTGACAGGGTGGTGTCTTCGCTGTCCACACCTTGCCAGCCGCTGCGGCAGTCGGGGTAGTAGCGGTCAATCACATAGTCGGCCAGTTGGCGTAACTCAGGCTGCATGTCGCGCGCGGCGAAGTGCTCAAAATGGCCAAAGCGAATAAAGCTGGGCGCAGCGCGTGTGACGACGGCGGCGGTTTCTTGGGATTCACGGTAGACCGGTGCATCGGAGGCGGTGAGGCACACCGCCCGTGTGGTGGGAATGCCCAGGGCGTGCATGGCTTCGCTGCACAGAAACTCGCGGATGCTCGAGCGCAGTACGGCACGCCCGTCGCCACCGCGTGAGTAAGGGGTGCGCCCCGCACCTTTGAGCTGCAGTTCCCAGCCGGCGGCAGTTTCCCCCAAGGTGATGGCGCGTCCGTCGCCCAGTTGCCCGGCCCACACACCAAACTGGTGGCCGCTGTAGACACTGGCATAGGGCTGGCTGCCGGGCAGCACCGTGTTGCCAGTGAAGGCCTGCAAGGCCAGATCAGTAGACAGGAACCCGTCAGGCAAGCCTGTCAGCTGGGCCACTTGCGGGCTTTGTGCCACCCAGTGCGCATCGGGCAAAGGCGTGGGCTGCAGGTGGGTGAGGAAGGCGGAGCCGAGGCGGGCAAAGCCGGTTTGCCAATCGGGGGTGGGAGATCCATCGGGTGCATGCATGCAGACATTGTGGCGGCGTCACGAAACCTTTTTGATCTAGGGAAATGTGTGCGTCATGCTTGCGGCAAAAGCCGTTGAAACGACGCTTTGGCGACACATGCATGCTGGTAAGCCCGTAAACCGTTGGGTGGGTTGCCCCTTTACGATGGTTGGCAATGCGTGGCAGCGGGGGCTGCGCACGCCCCCTATACACCCTCAAGGAGACATAGCCTATGCAAGGCCTGATGCAAGACCAGCAGTTGCTGATTTCGAGTTTGATTGAATTTGCGGCCCGCCACCACCGCGATGCGGAAATTGTGTCGCGCCGGGTGGAAGGGGACATTCACCGCTACACCTATGAAGACTTGGCCGGGCGTGCCAAACAGTTGGCCAATGCGCTGGATGGGCTGAAGCTGGCCCATGGCGACCGCGTGGCATCGATTGCCTGGAACGGTTATCGCCACATGGAAATGTACTTTGGCGTCAGCGGCTCGGGTCGCGTGCTGCACACCATCAATCCGCGCCTGCACCCTGAGCAGGTGGCGTGGATCATCAACCACGCCGAAGACCAGGTGCTGTGCTTTGACATGACGTTTTTGCCACTGGTGCAGGCCGTGCACGCCAAATGCCCCACGGTGCGCCAATGGGTGGCGCTGTGCGATGCCGACAAGCTGCCTACAGACAGCGGCATTCCCGGATTGCTCAGCTACGAAGACTGGATTGGCGGCCAAAGCAAAAACTACCGCTGGCCACAGCTCGATGAAAACACGGCCTCCAGCATGTGCTACACCAGCGGCACCACAGGTAACCCCAAGGCGGCGCTATACAGCCATCGCTCTACCGTGCTGCATGCTTATGCGGCGGCGCTGCCCGATGTGATGTGCCTGTCGGCGCGCGATGCCGTGCTGCCCGTGGTGCCCATGTTCCACGTCAATGCCTGGGGCATTCCGTACTCGGCAGCGTTGACGGGCGCCAAGGTGGTCTTCCCCGGCCCAGCGCTGGACGGCAAGTCGCTGTATGAGTTGATAGAAGCCGAGGGCGTGACCTACGCCGCTGGCGTGCCCACCGTGTGGCAGATGCTGCTGGGCCATGTACAGCCCAGCGGTTTGAAGTTCAGCACCTTGCGTCGCACGGTGATTGGTGGCGCAGCCTGCCCACCAGCCATGATCACGGCCTTTGAAGATGGGCTGGATGTGAAAGTGCTGCACGCCTGGGGCATGACCGAGATGAGCCCGTTGGGCACGTTGTGCACCTTGAAGAACAAGCACCTGAAGCTGTCCAAGGACGAGCAGTTCAAGCTCAACCAAAAGCAAGGCCGCGCCATCTACGGTGTGGAGATGAAGATTGTGGACAGCGAGGGCAAGGAGCAGCCGTGGGATGGCAAAACCTACGGTGACTTGCTGGTGCGTGGCCCGTGGATTTTGGACACCTACTACAAGGGCAGCAGCCCGCTGATCAAGGATGAGCAGGGGCTGGGCTGGTTCCCCACGGGTGATGTGGCCACGATAGATGCCGATGGCTTCATGCAAATTACCGACCGCACCAAGGACGTGATCAAGTCGGGCGGCGAGTGGATCAGCTCGATTGACATTGAAAACATTGCCATGGGCCATCCGGCGGTTGCGATGGCTGCTTGCATTGGCATGCCACACCCCAAGTGGGACGAGCGCCCGATTGTGGCGGTGACGCTCAAGGCCGGCGCGCAGGTGACGCGCGAGGAGCTGCTGGCGTTCTACGAAGGCAAAACCGCCAAGTGGCAGATTCCGGACGATGTGGTGTTCATGGACGCCATTCCGCTGGGTGCGACGGGCAAGATGCTTAAGACCAAGCTGCGCGAGCAGCTCAAGGACTACCGCTTGCCTTCGTTGGTGGCGAGCGCATAAGCACACAGCATTTCGGCACTGACTTGTAAAAGTAGAGCTGGTGGCGCTTGCCCGTATTGGGCTGGCGCCATTTTTTATGTTGAAGGGTAGTGGGGGCTGGTGGCGGTGATGCTGGGCACAGGCAGCGCCAAGTGGTTGTGGTGCTCGGTCAAAAAATCCAGAAATGCCTTGGTGCGCGCAGGCATATGGCGGCGGCTGGGCAGGGCTGCCAGCAGGGCAAAGCGGCCAGTGATCCATTCGGGCAGCACATGCTGCAGCAGCCCTTGGGCGATGTAGGGGGCGGCTTCGTTTTCGGTGAACGCGGCAATGCCGGCGCCATCCATGGTCATGCGCAGCAAGCTGCTGGTGTGGTTGATGGTGATAGCAGGCACGACTTCGCCTTCAAAGCTGGGCGGCTCCAGCACATCACCGTTGTGGGGCCACAGGTGCAGCACGCCGCGGCGCAGCCGGGTAGAGCGGCGCAGCAAACAGCGGTGCTGCAGCAAATCAGCGGGTTGGGTGAGCGGGCCATGCTGGGCCAGATAGTGCGGGGCGGCGCACAGAATGCCGGCGGCGCTGAACAAGCGGCGGGCGACAAAGTTGGCATCCAGCCCTTCGGGGGCGCTGAGCAGGGCCACGTCATAGTGCTCCAGCATGACCTGTGGGTTGGTATCGACATGCACTTGCAGCGCAATACCGGGGTAGCGGTCGTGAAAACGGCGCACCAAGGGGGCGATCAAATACTCGGCAAATTCTGGCGTGGTGGCTACACGCAGATCACCGCGCAAGGCTTCGGTGCTACCTTGGGCATCGGCAAAAGCGGTATCCACCATTTCCAGAATGTGGCGCACGCTTTGCGCATATTGCAAACCCGCAGGCGTGGGATGCACCCGCCGTGTGGTGCGCTGCAGCAAGCGGGTGCCCAGATGGCTTTCCAAATCGGCCACCAAACGGGTGACGCTGGGCACGGACATGTCCAAATGCCGCGCCGCTGCGGTGAAACCGCCTTCATCCACCACGGCCAAAAACACCTTCATGGTTTGCAAACGGTCCATAGACACTCCTTTATCGTCTATTTAACGCAGTAATTGCCTCTTTATTGTTTCGAATGTTGAAATAATCATTTGTTGCCTGTGGGATTTTTCTCTGGCTACGGCTTTGCTTCAATGTGTCTGACACCACCGCCTACCACGCGATGACAGCTTGCATTTGTGAAGGCAGATGCCCGTAGACAAAGGAAAATTTCATGACTTTCAAGTTCCATTCGTTCCATCGTTTGGCCATGGCTGCGGCCTTGGCCTGCGGCAGTTTGGCCGCCCAAGCGGCTGACATCGTGCCCACGCCGTGGGTGGTGCAGTCGGCCAAGGCCGTGGAATCGCAGGTAATTGACTGGCGCCGCCACATTCACCAGCACCCCGAGTTGGGTAACTTTGAGGTGAAGACCGCCGCCATGGTGGCCAAAGAGCTCAAGAAAATGGGCTTGGAAGTGCACACCGGCATTGCCGGCACAGGTGTAGTCGCTGTGCTGCAAGGCGGCTTGGCCGGCCCCACGGTGGGTTTGCGTGCCGACATGGATGCGCTGCCCGTGAAAGAAACCTCGGGCCTGCCTTTTGCCAGCCAAGCCAAGGGCATGTACTTTGGCAAAGAGGTCGATGTGATGCACGCCTGCGGCCACGATGCGCACACCGCCATGTTGCTGGGCGCGGCCTCGGTCTTGTCGCAAAACAAAGACAAGGTGCCGGGCAAAGTGGTCTTCATCTTCCAGCCAGCGGAAGAAGGCGGCGCCAACATCGACGTGTTTGACCCCAAAGCCCCCAGCTGGGGTGCCAAGCTGATGGTGGAAGAGGGCGTGATGGAGAAGTTCGGGATTGAGTCGGTGTTTGGCGTGCACGTGATGAGCAACGCCCACGCGGGTGAAATTCAGTACAAGGTGGGCGCTGCACTCAATAGCGCGGACGGCTTTCGCATCAAGCTCGAAGGCAAGCAGGCCCACGGCTCCATGCCTTGGACTGGGGCGGATCCGATTGTGGCCAGCGCCAATGTGATCAATGGCATGCAAACGCTGGTCAGCCGCCAGGCCAACCTGTCGGAAGGCATGGGCGTGGTCACGGTGGGTAGCATCCACGGCGGCACTGCCGGCAACATCGTCACGGGTGAAGTGACCATGGAAGGCACCATCCGCTCCAACGCGCCCGGCATTCGCAACACGCTGACCGGCAAGCTGCCGGATATGGTCACCAAAACCGCCGAAGCCCAAGGCGTGCACGCCCATGTGCATGTGGCCAAGATCATGCCGGTGACCATGAACGACGCCAACTTGACGCGCGCCATGGTGCCTGCGCTGCAAAAAGCGTCGGGCGGCAAAGCCACCGAAACCTTTGTGAACCAAGCAGCCAGCGAAGACTTCTCGTACTTTGCGGAAAAAGTGCCTGGTCTGTACGTGTTCTTGGGCGCCACGCCCAAAGACCAAGACCCTGCCAAGGCAGCCAGCAACCACAACCCCGGTTTCTTTGTGGATGAATCCACGCTGATTACCGGTGTGCGCTCGCACGTGGAGTTTGTGCTGGGCTACGCCGACTACGCCAAGACGCTGAAAAAATAAGAGCTGCTTGTGCGCATCTAGATTGCTTTTCTAATACAAACCTGTCTGAAACCTAGAAAGCACCTGCGCAAGGTGCTTTCTTTTTTGCTGTTTGTTGCAGTGCGACATGGCTGAAAAAGTCACGCACGTGACGCATTTCCATGCACGTTCTTACCGAGGGGGATAGTCCCGAGAGTGAAACCACCATGCGGTTTTTGCGAGTGACTGACTACGCTTGTCGGGTGATTTGGTGAGTGTGAACCAACCCTTTATCTACGCAGGAGACAAGCATGCAATTTGTGTTGAAGACCGTGGCCGCGTCCGTATTGCTCAGTGCAGCTGGTGCATCGATGGCCCAGCAAGGCGAGACTGTCAAAATTGCATGGCTGGATCCGCTCTCGGGTCTGATGGCTGCGCTGGGCACCAACCAGATGAAAAGCTGGCAGTACATGGCCGAGGAGTTCAGCAAGAACAACGCCGCAGGTGTGAAGTTCGAGATCATCCCCATCGACAACAAACTCAGCCCGCAAGAAACCACCAGCGCCCTGCGCTCGGCTATGGACCAAGGCGTGCGCTATGTGGTGCAGGGCAATGGCTCTGGACCGGCACTGGCCATCATGGATGCGCTGGAAAAGCACAATGCCCGCAACAAGGGCAAGGAAGTGCTGTACCTGAACTATGCAGCGGTAGACCCTGATCTCACCAACAGCAAGTGCAGCTACTGGCATTTCCGTCTGGATGCCGACACCTCCATGAAGATGGAAGCGCTGACCACCTACATGAAAGACCTGGCGGATGTGAAGAAGGTCTATCTGATCAACCAGAACTACGCGCATGGCCACCAGGTGAGCAAGTACGCCAAGGAAATGCTCAAGCGCAAGCGCCCCGATGTGGAAATCGTGGGCGACGACATGGCCCCGCTGGCGCAGGTGCGTGACTTCGCACCCTACATCGCCAAGATCAAGCAGTCGGGTGCAGACAGCGTGATTACTGGCAACTGGGGCTCTGATTTGTCGCTGCTGATCAAGGCGGCCAACGACGCAGGGCTGAACAACGTCAAGTTCTACACCTACTACGCCGTAGCCACTGGCGCGCCCACAGCAATGGGCGCAGCGGCGGCAGGCAAGGTGTATGTGGTGGGGTATTCGTACACCAACATGCCCGGGCCTATTAACAACATCGTCAAGGGCTTCAAGGCCAAGATGAATGACGACATGTACACCGGTGCGGTCTACCACGGCTTTGCCATGCTGACCGAGGCCTTCCAGCGCGCCAAGAGCACCGATCCAGTGAAGGTGGCAGCGGTGATGGAGGGCATGAAGTTCAAGAGCTTCAACGGCGAAGTCGAAATGCGCAAGAAAGACCACCAGCTGCAGCAGGGCCTGTACATCAGCCGCTGGGAAAAGACCGATGCCCAAAACCCCATCGATCAGGAAAACACGGGTTACACCTTTAAGCAGGTGAAGTACTTCGAGCCCTATGTGGCCAGCACGCCCACATCGTGTGAGATGAAGCGCCCCAGCTAAGCGCTGCCACCGAGCGGGTGGTGAAAGAGCGGCGCGCGCCGCTCTTGGGCAGACCACCCGCTTTTTTACGCCATGGCACTGCTTGCATAGTGGCGCCGCACCGTGTTTTCTTCGCGTTGGCAGGCTTCGATGAATCTTGAATTTTTTGTGATCTCCATGCTCAACGGCATCAGCTATGGGCTGCTGCTTTTCATGCTCAGCTCGGGCCTGACGCTCATCTTCAGCATGATGGGCGTACTCAATTTTGCGCACACCAGCTTTTACATGCTGGGTGCCTATTTCGGCTACATGCTCTCGGGTGTCATCGGTTTTTGGCCAGCATTGATCGTCGCACCGCTGATGGTGGGCGCGCTGGGTGCAGCGTTCGAGCGCTACAGCCTGCGCAAGGTACACAAATATGGCCACGTGCCAGAGTTGCTGGTGACCTTTGGCTTGTCGTACCTGATTTTGGAGGTGGTGCAACTGGTCTGGGGCCGCAGCGCTGTGCCCTACGGCCTGCCCACTGCGCTGCAAGGGCCGCTGTTTACGCTGTATGGCACGCAGTTTCCCAAGTCGCGCTCGTTCATCATGCTGATGGCGCTGCTCATGCTGCTGGCGGTATGGCTGCTGCTGACGCGCACGCGCATTGGCCTGGTGATTCAGGCAGCGCTGAAAAAACCGGAGATGGTGGAGGCCCTAGGCCACAACGTGCCCCGGGTGTTCATGCTGGTGTTCGGTGGTGGCTGCGCGCTGGCCGGGCTGGCAGGCGTGATTGGCGGCAACACCTATATGACCGAGCCGTCCATGGCCATGTCAGTGGGCTCCATCATTTTCGTGGTGGTGGTAGTGGGGGGACTGGGCTCACTGGCGGGCGCGTTCCTGGCGTCGCTGCTGATTGGCGTGGTGCAGACCTTTGCCGTGGCGCTGGACTATTCGTGGGCATCGCTGCTGAGCAGCCTGGGCATGCAAATTACCCCCGAAAGCTTTGGCTGGCCGGTGCTCAGCCTGACCATCTCGCAGATGGCGCCCATCCTGCCGTATTTGTTCTTGGTGCTCATGCTCATCTTCCGCCCCAAGGGGCTGATGGGTACGCGGGAGGACTAAGCCATGTCAGCCATTTTGCTTCCGCAGATGAATCAAGAAACCATGCCGCACAACGTGCCTGCCTCTTCTCTTCCTGTTCGCTACTACCGCTT
>JAFAGF010000302.1 GCA_023422975.1 Pseudomonadota bacterium | reverse complement strand
TTGATCTCTGGCTCTTCAGCGCGGCGGGGGCGAAAATTCATGGCCATGGTGCGCTTCGCTTTTTACTTGCTGCGCAGGCGGTTGAGGTGGCGCACAAATTGCTCGCTGGCCAGCTCCAGCTGCAGCAAATAGGCATCCACGCGGGCGCGGAAATACTTCCAGAAAATCAGGGCGGGGATGGCCACAATCAAACCAAAAGCGGTGTTGTACAGCGCAATCGAAATGCCGTGCGCGAGCTGTCCAGGATTGCCAGTGCCCATGGCGCCCGCATTGGCCTGGGAGCCAAAAATCTCAATCATGCCGATGACGGTGCCCAGCAGGCCCAGCAGCGGTGCTGCAGAGGCAATGGTGGCCAGCGCACCCAAATACTTTTCCAGACGGTGGGCGACCGAGCGCCCTGCAGCTTCCATGCGTGCGCGCAGGTCTTCTTCGCTGCTCTTGGGGTAGGCGTTGAGCTGCTGCATGCCGCTGGCCAGCACTTCGCCCAAGGCGCTGTTTTGGGCCAGTTGCTGGATCACGTCATTGGAGGGCAGGCGGTCTTTGGAAACCGTGATGGCTTCGTCGAGCAACTTGGGGGGGGCAACACGGGCGGTTTTCAAAGAGATAAAGCGCTCAAAAATCAGTGCCAGTGCGAAGATGGAGCATGCAATAAGGGGCCAGATGGGCCAGCCAGCGGCCTGTATGATCGACAGCAACTTTGTTTCTCCCGTGCTTGTGTTGTGAGTCTGCAGCCATGCATTATCGCGCAGCACTTGCGCGCTGCTTGGCTTGTGCCGCTTGATTTGCATGCAATTGGCAAGCATCAAAGCTTACGCGCAGGCTGTACGGGGGCGTTGTTGTTTTCTGCACCTTTTTGAGCCGCTGCCTTCCCGATGTCTTTCTTTGATCCCGTCCCTTCCATTGGCAAACCCCGTGTTTGGGATGTGGGTGCTTTGTGCCGCGCCATTGCCGATAGCCTGGAGGCACGTTTTAACCCGGTGACGGTGCGTGGTGAGATCACCGGTTTTTCCCGCGCTGGCAGTGGGCATTGCTATTTCAGTATCAAAGATACCGCTGGGCAACTGCGTTGTGCCATGTTTCGCCGGGCCGCCATGGCAATGGACTTCACGCCGCGTGATGGCGAGCTGGTGGAGGTGCGCGGCAAATTGGGTGTGTACGAGCAGCGTGGTGATTTGCAGCTCATCGTAGACAGCTTGCAGCGCGCAGGCCAAGGTGCTTGGTTTGAGCAGTTCTTGCGGCTCAAAGCGCAACTTGAAGCGGAAGGGCTGTTTGACGCCAGCCGCAAGCGCCCATTGCCTGTCATGCCGCGTGGTATTGGGGTGGTGACATCGCTGGGGGCGGCCGCGCTGCATGACGTGGCGACGGCGTTGCGCCGCCGCGTGCCGCATATCCCGGTGTTGATTGCGCCATCGCTGGTGCAAGGCGCTGAGGCGCCGGCCTCGATTACCCGCGCTTTGCAGCAGCTGTATGACTTGGCCGCGCGCAAGGGTGAGCCGGGCGTGCCGGATGTGGATGTGATCTTGCTGGTGCGCGGCGGTGGCTTGATGGAAGACCTGTGGGCTTTCAACGATGAGCAAGTGGCGCGCACCATGGTGCAAAGCCCGGTGCCCATCATCAGCGGGGTAGGGCACGAGACCGATTTCACCATTGCCGATTTTTGCGCAGACCTGCGTGCACCCACCCCCACGGCGGCGGCGGAGCTGGTGGCGCAGCCCCGCCAGGCATGGCTGGATGGCCTGGATGCGATGCAGGTGCGTATGCAAGATGCGCTGTTGCGTCAGGTGGATCGCCAGGGGCAGCGGCTGGATGCTGCGGCCAATCGGCTGGGGCGGCCCAGCCAGCAAATGGCCCAGCAACGTTTGCACCTTTCGCATATACAACAGCGTGCACGGCATGGGTTGCTCATGAAAATGCAGCGGAAAGCGCAGGCGTACCAATCGCTAGAGGTTGATTTCTCTCAAAAAACACAGCGCAGATTGCTGCAGCAGCGCCAAGGGCTGCAGCAACTGCAGGTGCGTATGGAATTGCTGAACCCGCAACGGGTGCTGGAGCGCGGCTACAGCGTGCTGACCACGCAAAGCGGGCAGGTCATCACCAGCAGCCAGCAAGCGCCTGTGGGAACGCCGCTCAAAGCTATGTTGGCCGATGGCAGCCTGGATGTGAGTGTGACGCAACCTAAGCTTTTGTAATCGCAGCCATAGTCAAGCGCTTTAGCTTTTATAGCAAAAGCCTTGAGGTTTTAGCTGCAATTCGCCTGCGATCTTCCTACAATGGCTGACACAGCGCGTGGTTTGCGCCAAGTCAAACTAAGCGTTTGGATTGCCTCGGCATCTCGCAGATCTCAGACTATCCGTGATAGCTGCTGAGGCACACCCTCTCTAACTATTTACACCACGAGGATTCAACATGGAACGCACTCTGCCCCCATTGCCTTACGCCATCGACGCCCTGGCTCCCCACTACAGCCAAGAAACGCTGGAGTACCACCACGGCAAGCACCACAACGCCTATGTGGTCAAGCTCAATGAGCTGCAAGTGGGTACTGAGTTTGAAAACATGGAGCTGGAAGACGTTATCAAGAAGTCTTCGGGCGGTATCTACAACCAGGCAGCCCAAATCTGGAACCACACCTTCTTCTGGAACTGCATGACTCCCAACGGTGGTGCAGAACCTACTGGTGCGCTGGCCGAAGCCATCAACAAGAAGTGGGGCTCCTATGCCGACTTCAAGAAGGCTTTCGTGGCTTCCGCAGTAGGCAACTTCGGCTCCGGTTGGACATGGTTGGTCAAGAAGGCTGACGGCTCGGTGGACATCGTCAACATGGGCGCTGCTGGCACCCCTCTGACCACTGGCGACAAGGCCCTGCTGACCGTGGACGTGTGGGAGCACGCGTACTACATCGACTACCGCAACGCGCGTCCCAAGTTTGTCGAAACCTTCTTCGACAAGCTGGTGAACTGGAAGTTTGCCGAAGCCAACTTTGCGGCTTAATGCACTGACTGACAGATAACTGTCATCGCCGGTCATGATGCCGGTCAAGCCCGCTGGTGAAAGCCCGCGGGCTTTTCTTTTGCCGCGCTGTTAGATTGTCAGGCGCAAGCATGTAAAACCGCTTGCGTCAATTGAGTCTTATAGAAGAGTTTTTGACTAACTCTTGTAGAAGACTTGGTAAAAATGGCGGATCAACGGTTAGAATTTTGTATTGTGGGAGTCTGCTTCACGGATACGAAATTTTGCGCTGTTGCTCTGGGCACAGACAAAACGGATACAGCGGCGGGCAACCGAGTCGGGACCAGGTCTTGTGCCTATCCATATCCCAGTAAACCATCGAGCCAAAAGCAAGAGATGACAACTCAGCAATCCACCATCATCTACACCCTGACGGATGAAGCTCCCCGTCTGGCCACCAGCGCGTTCCTGCCTGTGGTGCAAGCTTTCGCTTCCACTGCGGGTGTGAATGTCGAAACCAGCGACATCTCTGTGGCTGCCCGTATCCTGGGCGAGTTCAGCGACCTGTTGCCTGAAGCGCAGCGCGTGCCCAATACGCTGGCTGACCTGGGCAAGTTGACCCTGACACCCGAAGCCAACATCATCAAGCTGCCCAACATCTCGGCCTCTGTAGCCCAGTTGATGGCCGCGATCAAGGAGTTGCAGGGCAAGGGCTACGCCATCCCTGACTTCCCAGAGAACCCCACAACGGACGAAGAAAAGGCCATCAAGGCGCGCTACTCCAAGTGCCTGGGCTCGGCCGTGAATCCTGTGCTGCGCGAAGGCAACTCGGATCGCCGCGCACCTGCTGCCGTCAAGAACTACGCCAAGAAGAATCCCCACTCCATGGGTGAGTGGAAGCAGTGGTCGCAGACCCACGTCTCCCACATGCACGAAGGCGACTTCTACCACGGTGAAAAGTCCATGACCCTGGACAAGGCCCGTGACGTGAAGATGGTGTTGGAGGCCAAGTCTGGCAAGACCATCGTTCTGAAAGAAAAGGTGGCGCTGAAAGACGGCGAAATCATCGACTCCATGTTCATGAGCAAGAAGGCGCTGTGCGACTTCTACGAGCGCGAACTGGACGACTGCAAGGAAGCCGGTATCTTGTTCTCGCTGCACGTGAAGGCCACGATGATGAAGGTCTCGCACCCCATCGTGTTCGGTCACTGCGTGAAGATCTATTACAAGGACGCGTTTGCCAAGCACGGAAAGCTGTTTGACGAGCTGGGCGTGAACGTGAACAACGGCATGTCGACGCTCTACGAAAAGATCGAGACTCTGCCCACCTCGCAGCGCGAAGAAATCATTCGTGACTTGCACGCCTGCCACGAGCACCGCCCCGAGCTGGCCATGGTGGACTCTGCCAAGGGCATCACCAACTTCCACTCGCCCAACGACATCATCGTGGACGCATCCATGCCCGCCATGATTCGCCAAGGCGGCAAGATGTGGGGTTCGGACGGCAAGCCTTACGACTGCAAGGCGGTGATGCCTGAGTCCACGTTCGCCCGTATCTACCAAGAAATGATCAATTTCTGCAAGTGGCACGGCAACTTTGACCCCAAGACCATGGGCACCGTGCCCAACGTGGGCTTGATGGCGCAAAAGGCTGAGGAATACGGCTCGCACGACAAGACCTTCGAAATCACCGAAGCAGGCGTGGCCAACATTGTGGACATCGCCACCGGCGAAGTGCTATTGACACAGAACGTGGAAGAGGGCGACATCTGGCGCATGTGCCAGGTCAAGGATGCGCCTATCCGTGACTGGGTGAAGCTGGCCGTAACCCGCGCCCGTAACTCTGGCATGCCCGCGATCTTCTGGCTGGACCCCTATCGTCCGCACGAAGCCGAGTTGATCAAGAAGGTGGAGACCTACCTGAAGGACTACGACACCACCGGTCTGAACATCCAGATCATGAGCCAAGTGCGCGCCATGCGTTACACCTTGGAGCGCGTGGCACGCGGCCTGGACACCATCTCGGTGACCGGCAACATTCTGCGCGACTACCTGACTGACCTGTTCCCCATTCTGGAGCTGGGCACTTCGGCCAAGATGCTGTCTATCGTGCCTTTGATGGCGGGCGGCGGCATGTACGAAACCGGTGCGGGCGGCTCGGCCCCCAAGCACGTGCAACAGCTGGTGGAAGAAAACTTCCTGCGCTGGGATTCTCTGGGTGAGTTCTTGGCCTTGGCCGTGTCGCTGGAAGACATGGGCATCAAGAACGGCAACGCCCAAGCCAAGCTGCTGGCCAAGACGCTGGACCAAGCCACGGGCAAGCTGCTGGACGAGAATAAGTCGCCTTCGCGCAAGGTCGGCCAGATCGACAACCGTGGCTCGCAGTTCTACCTGTCGCTGTACTGGGCACAAGCCTTGGCTGCGCAAACGGAAGACGCAGCGCTGGCTGCCAAGTTCGCGCCTTTGGCCAAGACACTGGCCGACAACGAAGCCAAGATCGTGGCGGAGTTGGGTGCCGTGCAAGGCAAGGCGGCCGACATCGGTGGTTACTACCAGCCGGATCTGGCCAAGCTGGATACCGTGATGCGCCCTAGCGCCACCTTCAACGCCGCGATTGCATCGCTGGCCTGAATGTGACCTAGCAGCCTGACTGCTGAAGAAAGCCCGCAGCTTGTAAAGGCTGTGGGCTTTTTTGCGTGTGCTTTATCTGCAGAGATATCAATACAAGAGCACCTAGCGTTCGTGTTTGCTAGGTTTTAGGTGTAAATCTATCTGAAGTGCTTGCTAATCAAGCGCAAGCAGCTCTCTTTTTATTGGCTTGCAGGCTGCTGCCGCCTCAGGGCTGACTGCGGAATGGCTGCCCCGTGAGCTTGGCACCGGCGCGGATGTTTTTGGTCTGGAACCAGCCTTGGTTCATCTCCAGCACAAAGCGCACGGGCTTGGCCGAGCAGTGCGAGTTTTCATCGCGCGGCTGCATGTCTGCCAAATTCACAATCGTGCCGTCGTCGGCCACGAATGCGGCCGTCAGCGGGATCAGGGTGTTCTTCATCCAAAAGCACTGCACGCCCGGCTGCTCAAACACAAACAGCATGCCTTCATGCGTGGGCATGGAGGTGCGGTGCATCAGGCCTGTCTGCCGCTCGTGAAAGCGTGCGGCGACCTGGGTGTCAATGCGGTACATGCCTGCGCGCAACTCAATGCGCGGCAAATTCAGTTGAGGCTGGTCGCTGCCCTGGGCATGGGCGCTCAAGCCCGTGAAGGCAGTGGACAAGGCCAAGGCGGCCGCAAATCGGAGTGGCAACAAGTTCATGGCGCTATTGTGCAATGTCATGCAGGTGCCTGCATCTGTCCGGAAGGGTCTGCAAGCTCCCCTAGAATGGTTGCGAAACACCGCCGCCCAGCGGCTCGGCTTTGGAGTCAGGAGACCAAGCACCCATGAGCAAGACCACCCACATTCAAATTCCCGCGCACGGCGAGAAAATCACCGTCCGTGCAGACATGACCTTGAACGTGCCCAGCAAGCCGATCATTCCCTTCATCGAAGGCGACGGCGTGGGCGTGGATGTCACGCCGGTGATGCGCAAAGTGGTGGATGCTGCGGTGGCCAAGGCCTACGGTGAGGTGCGCCAGATCCAGTGGATGGAGGTGTATGCCGGGCAAAAATCCACACAAGTGTATGGCCCCGATGAGTGGCTGCCACAAGAGACGATGGATGCCGTGCGTGACTACGCCGTCTCCATCAAAGGCCCGCTGAATACGCCCGTGGGTGGCGGCATTCGCTCGCTGAATGTGGCACTGCGCCAGGCGCTGGATTTGTATGTTTGCCTGCGCCCTGTGCGTTACTTCCAGGGCGTGCCTTCGCCGGTGCGCGAGCCCGAGAAGACCGATATGGTCATCTTCCGTGAAAACTCAGAAGACATTTACGCGGGCATTGAGTTTGCTGCGGGTTCGGACAAGGCCCAAAAGCTGATTGCGTTCTTGCGCGATGAGTTGGGCATCGACAAGATTCGCTTCCCGGAGACATCGGGCCTTGGCATCAAGCCCGTGTCCAAGGAAGGCACCGAGCGTCTGGTGCGCCAGGCCATCCAGTACGCGATTGACCATGACAAGCCTTCGGTCACGCTGGTACACAAGGGCAACATCATGAAATACACGGAAGGCAGCTTCCGTGACTGGGGCTATGACCTGGCGATTGCCGAGTTTGGCGGCGAGCTGGTGGACGGTGGCCCGTGGGTGGAGTTGAAGAACCCCAAGACGGGCAAGCGCATCACCATCAAAGACAGCATCACCGACGCCTTCTTCCAGCAGGTGTTGCTGCGCCCCGCAGAGTACAGCGTGATCGCCACGATGAACTTGAATGGCGACTACATCTCGGACGCGGTGGCCGCGCAAGTGGGCGGTATCGGTATTGCACCGGGTGCGAACATGTCCAGTGCCGTGGCGGTGTTTGAGGCCACGCACGGTACGGCGCCCAAGTATGCGGGCAAGGATTATGTGAACCCCGGCTCCATGATTTTGTGTGGTGAGATGATGCTGCGCCACATGGGCTGGTCGGAAGCGGCAGACCTCATCATTGCGGCGATGGAAAAAGCCATTCAAAGCAAAAAGGTCACGTACGACTTTGCACGTTTGATGGACGGGGCTACGCAGGTGTCGTGCTCCGGCTTTGGTCGCGTGGTCATTCAAAACCTGTAAGCGCGGTGAGCGAACGCTTGCGTGCCCTAAGTCGCTACAGACCCCACCCCGCAGCCATGCGGGGTTTTTTACGCCCTTGGATGCCTTAAGTTTTTGGTAAATAGGGGTTTGGCGCTTATCTGGTAAGCGCTTATAGCTATCAAAAATAGCTATCTCAACGGTTGAATATGAGTGTTTCGGATATGCCTTCGCCATCCTCCGTGCAGCCTGATGGCATGCAGGGGCGGGCGCGCAAGCTGGCCATGGCGGTCATTGTTTGCGGACTGATGATTTGCGTGCTGGACAGCACCATGCTGAATTTGGCGCTGCCCCAAATGGCGCGCCAGTTTCAAATTGACCCGGCCTACACCTTGTGGGTGGTCAATGCCAACCAAATTGCCTCGCTGGTGCTGCTGCTGCCGCTGGCGGCTTTGGGCGACCGCTTGGGCTACAAACGTGTGTACCTGTGGGGCATGCTGGTGTTTGGCCTGGCCAGCGTGATGGCGGCGCTGGCGCCGTCGCTGCCGTGGCTGATTGCTGCGCGTGCCTTGCAGGGCATGGGCATGGCCGGCGCGCTGAGTGTGAACGGCGCGCTGGTGCGCCAGATTTACCCGCGCAGCATGCTGGGCCAGGGCATGGCGTTGAACTCGATGGTGGTGGCGCTGAGCACGGTGATGGGCCCGGTGCTGGCAGCAGCGGTGCTGTCGGTGTGGGAGTGGCGCTGGCTGTTTTGCCTGCATCTGCCGCTGGCATTGTGGGTGTGCTGGCTGGGGCTGAAGGCCTTGCCGCAGCCCGCCAGCGGTGCGCCATCAGCGCAGGGGCTTTCTTGGTGGGATGTGCTGCTTAACGTATTCATGTTTGGCGCGGTTTTCTTGGCGCTGGACCGCATCAGCCACTACCAGCCGGGCCAAGGGTTGTGGTGGGCTGGTACATGGCTGCTGCTGGGAGGTGCCGCAGGCTGGCTGTATGTGCGGCGCCAAAAGCCGCAGACGCAGCCCATGCTGCCACTGGATTTGCTGCGCATTCCCGTTTTTCGGCTGTCGATGGGCGCATCGATTGGTGCTTTCAGTGCGCAAACCATGGCATTTTTGGCCATGCCGTTTTTGCTGATTGAAAGCCATGGGGTGAGCACCGGCCAAGCGGGGCTGCTGATCAGCGCATGGCCGCTGGCGCTAGCGGTGGTGGCACCGCTGGTGGGGCGCAAGATTGGCCGTATTCCCGCAGGGCGGCTGGGGGCCATGGGCATGCTGCTGTTTGCCGCAGGGCTGTGGGCGCTGGCTTTATTGCCGGTGGGCGCTGCGGCTTGGGACATGGCCTGGCGCATGGCGCTGTGTGGCGCGGGCTTTGCCTTGTTTCAGTCGCCCAACAACCACACCATCGTGACTTCGGCACCGGTACACCGCAGCGGCGCTGCCAGCGGCATGCTGGGCACGGCGCGCCACATTGGACAGGGCTTGGGTGCCATCTGCTTGGCGGGGGCGTTTGTGCTGTGGCCGGGCACCGAGGGTGTGGCCGAGCAGCGTGCCCTGTGGATGGCCGGGGGCTTTGCGCTGCTGGCCGCATGTTTTAGCGGGCTACGCCACACCCCGGTGGCGCGCTTGCAGCCTTAAGAGTGGCTAACGCTAGCCTAGATACGTCGTTGCAGCACCGAAGTCGTACGCCTGTGCTGCCAGCGGCTTCGCGCCTCGTCTCGAACGCAAACCTGCGGTTTGCTGGGTGGTGTTGGTCACACTAAAACCAGCCTCAGGCCCAGCCAACGCGCTCCATATGCCCGCTTACCAGCGTGTGGTGTACATCAAGCGCAGTCCACGCTGAAAGCTATGGCTGCTGCGTGTGAACTGCATTTCTGCCGCAAACGTACCCACGCGCGACTGCAATCGGCTGCCAAAGCCCACTTGTACGCGGTTGCGTCCCAGCGTGGTGCTGCTAATGCTGTAGCTTTGTGATGTGCCAATCAAGTCTGCGTAACCAAGGCGAACGTCAGATTGGTGGTCAAAGTCATGTTGCAGCTCCAAGCGGCCAAATGGCAGCAGCGTACCCCAGCGGGTTTCGTGGCTGACCTCGCCGCGCAAGCCCAGCGATGCTGAAGTGTTGGTGATACTTTGCTTTTCAAAGTGCAACGCATGCCAGCCTGCGCCTGTTTCCGTGTACGCATCCAAACTGCTGCGGGCAAACTGCAAACGGCCGTAGGGTGAAAGCATCCACTGCTCAGTGCGCCA
>JAFAGF010000301.1 GCA_023422975.1 Pseudomonadota bacterium | reverse complement strand
GCACTGCGCCCGGGCATGTATGTGGAAGGTTTCATCCACACCGGCGATGTGCAGGCCTTGGCGGTGCCGCTCACAGCCGTGCGCACCGACCAGCCCGAGCCCTATGTCCAAACCGTGTTGAACCAGGTGGTGCAACACAGCGCTGTCACCCTGGGTGCACAAAGCGTAGGCGAAGCACAGACCTGGGTGGCCGTAGAAGGCTTGCAGGCTGGGCAGATTGCCTTGAGCGGCAACGTGGGCGGTATACCCGCAGGCACCCGTGTAGAGCTGCAGCAGGCAACACCGGTCGCAACTTTCGCACCCTCCCCCCAGCAAGCGGCAGTGAGCAGCTCTGCACCTTAAGCCCCCAAGGACGTACGCACCATGTGGTTTACCAAGGTTAGTCTGCGCAACCCCGTGATGGCCACCATGGTGATGCTGGCCTTTGTGGTGCTGGGCTTGTTCTCGTACCAGCGGCTGGCCATTGACCAATTTCCGAATGTGGATTTCCCGGTGGTGGTGGTGTCTGTCGGTTACCCCGGTGCTTCCCCTGAAGTGGTGGAGAGTGAAGTTACCAAGCCGATGGAAGAAGCCATCAACTCGATTGCGGGCATCAATGCCCTGACCTCCCGCAGCTACGAGGGCAAATCGCTGATCATTATTGAGTTTCAGCTGCATATCGATGGCCGCAAAGCCGCTGATGATGTCCGTGAGAAGGTGGCCACCGTACGCCCACTGCTGCGCGATGAGGTAGATGAGCCCTGGGTACTGCGCTTTGACCCAGCCAGTGCCCCGGTGTGGTCGGTGGCGGTGTTGCCCGACAGCAGCACACAGGCCGCTGGCTCCGCACAGCTATCGCCGATTCAGCTCACCACCTGGGCCGATCAGGTGCTGAAAAAACGTCTGGAGAACGTACGCGGCGTAGGCGCAGTGAATCTGGTGGGCGACACACCACGCGAAATCAATATCTATCTCGACCCCGCAGCGTTGCAAGCCTACGGCATTACGCCTGCGCAAGTGGTCAATGCCGTGCGCAGTGAAAACCAAGACCTGCCCGTGGGCAGCATTCGCTCTTTGCAGCAAGAGCGTGTGGTGCAGATCAACGCGCGCATCCAGCGACCAGAGCAATTTGCCAGCATTGTGGTGGCGCAGCGTGATGGTGCACCCGTGCGCTTGGGCCAATTGGCACAGGTCAAGGACGGCGCACAGGAGGTGGAAAGTCTGGCGCTGTACAACGGCCAGCGCACGCTGCTGCTGTCGGTGCAGAAAGCGCAGGACGAAAACACCATTGAGGTGGTCAAAGGCTTGAACAACGCGATTGACAGTCTGGGGGCGGAGCTGCCCGCTGGCATCAAGCTAGAACCCATTGCCAATGCCGCACGCCCTATTCAGGTGGCGGTGGACAACGTGCGCCAGACCCTGATTGAAGGCGCTGTGCTGACCGTGGTGATTGTGTTTTTGTTCCTGAACTCCTGGCGCTCCACCATCATCACCGGGCTTACGCTGCCCATTGCGCTGATTGGCACCTTCTGGTTCATGTACATGTTTGGCTTTTCCATCAACATGGTGACGCTGATGGCGCTGTCGCTGTGCGTGGGCCTGCTCATTGACGACGCGATTGTGGTGCGCGAGAACATTGTGCGCCACGTGCAAATGGGCAAAAACGCCTATGACGCGGCCATGGACGGTACGCAAGAGATTGGGCTGGCCGTGCTGGCCACCACCTTGTCGATCGTGGCGGTTTTTTTGCCGATCGGCTTTATGGGCGGCATCATCGGCAAGTTTTTCCATGAATTCGGCATCACCATCGTGGCGGCGGTGCTGATTTCCATGTTCGTCAGCTTTACGCTGGACCCCATGCTCTCCAGCGTTTGGCACGACCCCAGCATTCACGTGCAAGGGCAATCCGGCGGGCGTGCTGGCAAACCCACGCTCTACGACCGCACCTTGGGCCGCATCACGCACTGGTTTGACAACGCCAGCGAGGATTTGTCGGCCCTGTACCAGCGTTTGCTGCGCTGGTCGCTGTTGCACAAATTGGCCACGGTGCTGATTGCGATCGGAATTTTTGTGGGCAGCGTGCTGATGCTGCCCTTGCTGGGCTCTGAATTTGTACCCGCCGCCGATTTTTCCGAAACCCGCGTGAACTTTGAAACACCGCAGGGTTCGGCCATTGAGGCCACTGAAGCCAAAGCGCTGCAGGTGGAATCGATCATCCGGGCCATGCCTGAGGTGCGCTACACGCTCACCAGCATCAACACCAGCAATGCTGAAGGCAAGCACTCCGCCAGCATCTACATCCGGCTGGTGGACCGCAAAGAACGCTCTCGCAGTCTGGATGAAATGTCTTTGAAGCTGCGCGATACCTTGCGCAATGTACCGGGCATCATCGTCACCCATGTGGGCTTGTTAGAGCCCGTGGGCGGGCAAAAGCAAATCGAGTTTTCCATCATGGGCCCGGACTTGGGTGAGCTGGGGCGCTTGAACCAGCAATTGATGATCAAGTTGCAGCAAATTCCTGGTCTGGTGGACTTGGACACCAGCTTACAGCCACCCAAGCCGGTCGTGAATGTTCAGGTACGCCGTGATGCGGCCGCCGATGTAGGGTTGTCTGTTGCCAGCATTGCCAACAGCTTACGTACCTTGGTGGCGGGCGACACCATCGGAAACTGGCGCGCCAGTGACGATGAAACCTACGATGTGAATGTACGCCTGGCACCCGAAGCCCGCACGCAGCCCGCCGACTTGCAGCGCCTGCCGTTTGCCTTGACCAGCCCGGACGGCAGCACCCGTGTGGTGCAGCTGAACCAGGTCGCGGACGTGGTCGAAGCCAGCAGCCCCAGCCAGATTAACCGCCGCGCCATGACGCGTGAAGTGCAATTTACGGCCAATGTGGCGCTGCGCTCGGTCGGAGAAGTGTCAGCGGACATTACCCAGCTCTTGAATCAGCTGCAGATGCCCCCCGGTTACCGTTGGGAGTTTGGCGGCTCCACCAAGAACATGAACGAATCGTTTGCCTATGCCATCTCCGCATTGGCACTGGCCATTATTTTTATCTACATGATCTTGGCCAGCCAGTTCAAAAGCTTTATCCAGCCACTGGCGCTGATGACCGCCTTGCCCCTGACGCTGATTGGCGTGGTGCTGGCGCTGATGATGTTTAACTCCGCTGTGAGCATGTTCTCTATCATCGGCATCGTCATGCTGATGGGGCTGGTCACCAAAAATGCCATCTTGCTGGTGGACTTTGCGATCCGCGCTCGTGGAGAGCACACCAATGAACAAGGCCAGCTGCAACAAGGCCTGCCACGTGAGCAAGCACTTTTGCTGGCTGCCAAAGTCCGTTTGCGCCCTATTTTGATGACCACCTTGGCCATGGTTTTTGGCATGGTGCCGCTGGCATTCGCCGTCACCGAAGGCTCCGAACAGCGCGCTCCCATGGGCCAGGCTGTCATTGGCGGGGTCATTACCTCCTCACTACTGACCTTGGTGGTCGTGCCGGTGGTGTATTGCTATTTAGATGATTTGACACAGTGGTTCAAAAAGCTTTGGAAGGGTCGTGAGCCCGACAACGCCGCAGAACCGCCCCTAGACTCGTAGAATCCTG
>JAFAGF010000221.1 GCA_023422975.1 Pseudomonadota bacterium | reverse complement strand
CCCGGGCGCAGATAGAAGCAGTGGCGCACCATGTCACGCTCCATGCGCAAATCCGTGGCCACATCCATGTGCCGCGCCCGGCGGATTTGCTCCAGCACCACAAACAGCATCAAAGGCGAGCGCTTGCGCAGCGCAGCGGCTGTGGTTTGCGCCCATTCACTGGCGGTGTCGTCCTCCAGCGCATTGATCATGTCCTGCACCGTGGGCAGGCCAAATACCTGGTCAATCTCTGCTGTGCTGCGCACCGTGCCTGGTGCTTTGGCGTCTGTGCGTGCCTGCACAAAATTTTGTACCGCTTCGCTGCTCGCAAAGTTTTGCGCTGCCAGCGCGTCCCACAACGCAGTTTGCTCGGCAGCAGGCAAGAAGGCATCCGCCAGATTGAATGCGATGGCATCAGCTGCGCCAATCGTGTCGCCAGTCAGTGCCAGCCACTCCCCCACCGCACCAGGGCAACGTGAGAGGAAATAGCCCCCCCCCACATCAGGAAACAGACCAATGATGGTCTCAGGCATGGCCATCTTGGTTTTCTCGGTCACGATGCGCGTACTGGCGCCTTGGCTAATGCCCATGCCGCCGCCCATCACAATGCCGTCCATGAAGGCGATGTAGGGCTTGGGGTAGGTAAAGATCAGGTGGTTGAGCGCGTACTCTTCTGTGAAGAAGTCTTCCAGCTGCGGGTTGCCCGTGCTGCCCGCCTGGTGCAAAAAGCGAATGTCACCCCCAGCGCAAAAATGGCCAAAAACGCCCTCTTTGCTGCTGCCACGGATGGCCACCGCCAGCACCGCAGGGTCGTCTTTCCACGCCAGCAACTGGGCCAGCAAATCGCGCACCATGCCCAGCGAAAGCGCGTTGATGGCCTTGGGTCGGTTGAGCGTGATAAAGCCGATCTGGCCACGCACTTCAGCCAAAACGTCTGCGGTAATTTCGGACATGTTTTTTTGCTCCGTATGTCTCCAACAAAGCACGCACCATACCGCAGCCCAGTCACTCACTTTGTCACCCACGCTGCTTTCCTAGGACAAACCATAGGTCAGCTGTCGCAGCCATCGCCACGCAAAAAAGGCCGCACAAGGCGGCCTTTGGGGTGGAGTATGGAATGGTTGTCTAGTTAGGAAACAACCACAATACCGCCATTACGCGTCGCGCGAAGCACGCTTGCGGTCGTGCTCCTTCAAGTGACGCTTGCGTACGCGCAGGCTGGTCGGAGTAATTTCCAGCAGCTCGTCGTCTTCGATGAATTCCACACCGTATTCCAACGACAACTCGATAGGAGGCGTGATCTTGATCGCGTCTTCCTTGCCGGACACGCGGAAGTTGGTCAACTGCTTGGTACGGGTCGCGTTCACCACCAGATCGTTGTCACGGCTGTGGATACCGATGATCATGCCTTCGTACACAGGATCGCCCGCCTTCACGAACATGCGGCCACGGTCGTCCAGCTTGCCCAGGGCGTAGGTGAAGATTTCACCGTCATCCATGGAAATCAGCACACCGTTCTTGCGACCACCGATTTCACCCTTGTAAGGCTCGTAGCTGTCGAAGATGTTGGAGATCAGACCGGAACCACGTGTCAGGTTCAGGAATTCGTTGGTGAAGCCGATCAGGCCACGGGCAGGAATGCGGTATTCCAGACGCACACGGCCACGTCCATCGGGCTCCATATTCACCAGCTCGCCCTTGCGCTCGCCCAGTGCTTGCATCACGCCACCTTGGTGACCTTCTTCGATGTCGGCAGTCACCAGCTCGATAGGCTCGTGCTTTTCGCCATTGATCATCTGCATCACCACACGGGGCTTGGAAACGGCCAACTCGTAGCCTTCGCGGCGCATTTCTTCCAGCAAGATGGTCAGGTGTAGTTCACCACGGCCGGACACTTCAAAGATACCGTCTTCGTCGGTTTCCTTGATGCGCAGCGCCACGTTGGAGCGCAGTTCCTTTTGCAAGCGGTCCCAGATCTGGCGGCTGGTCACAAACTTGCCTTCACGACCTGCCAGGGGCGAGGTGTTCACGCAGAAGTTCATGGTCAGTGTGGGCTCGTCAATCTTCAGCATCGGCAAAGGCTGAGGATTGGAAGGGTCAGTAATAGTTTCACCGATGCTGATGTTTTCGATGCCGCTGATCAGCACGATCTCGGAAGGACCCGCTTCCACGGCTTGCACGCGGTCAATACCTTGGAAAGTGTGCACCTGGTTGATCTTGCCGGTATAGCTCTTGCCATCGGGGCCAGCCATGACAGCCACTTGTTGACCGGGCTTGAGCGTACCCTGGGTGATACGGCCTACACCGATACGACCCACAAAGGTGGAGTAATCCAGCGCGGACACTTGCAGTTGCAAAGGTGCCGTAGCATCGCCTTCCACCGAAGGCACATGCTCCAAAATGGTTTCAAACAAGGCCGACATGTCGGGGCCCCACTGCGCACCGGGCTCGCCCTCTTCCTTGGACGACCAGCCGTTGATGCCCGAAGCGTAGACCACGGGGAAGTCCAATTGCTCGTCAGTCGCACCCAGCTTGTCGAACAGATCGAACGCAGCGTTGATCACCTTGTCGGGGTTGGCACCTGGCTTGTCCACCTTGTTCACCACCACGATAGGACGCAGGCCCAGAGCCAGCGCCTTCTTGGTCACGAAGCGGGTTTGGGGCATGGGGCCTTCTTGCGCATCGATCAGCAGCACCACGCCGTCCACCATGGACAGCGCACGCTCCACTTCACCACCGAAGTCCGCGTGGCCGGGTGTGTCAAGAATGTTGATGTGGGTGCCTTTCCAGGACACGGCACAGTTCTTGGCCAAAATCGTAATGCCGCGCTCACGCTCGATGGCGTGGTTGTCCATCACGGTGTCCACGACTTTTTCGTGCTCGGCAAAAGTGCCGGAAGAGCGCAGCAGCTGGTCCACCATGGTGGTCTTACCATGGTCAACGTGCGCGATGATCGCAATGTTGCGGATTTGTTTGCTCATAATGTTTCCAAATGACCGTGCTTTTCAAGAGCGCGGCGTGTCTTCCAAAATTTGTTGAATTTCTAGGGGGCTGAGCAGGCGATCAGGAATCAGCTCCCCGCTTGTGATGTGTGCCACACCCAACAAAGCGGGCGGCTCATCTCCATACACGGCAACGGCCTCGGCATCGGGCCAGTCGCCTCGGCGGCGCAAACCGGTCAAAAAACGACCGCTTTCACGCGCATCCAACGTCACACGGGTATGGGCATGCAGCAGGCAATCTGCTGGATGCACATAGGCCATGCGCTCTTCCTCGGGCATGTTGATCAGTGCGTCTAAGCTGACGCAGCGATCCACACCAATGCCGCCCGTATCGGTTCGGCGCAGCGAACGCAGGTGGGCGCCGCAACCAAGCGCCTCTCCCACATCCTCTGCCAATGTTCGAATATAAGTGCCCTTGCTGCAAGTTACCGTCAGTTGCAAGGCATCCATGCCGTCCGCATCTTTGCACACCACGATGTCGAGCGCATGAATGGTCACGTCGCGTGCAGGGCGTTCCACCTCGATGCCAGCACGTGCGTATTCGTACAGGGCTTTGCCATCTTTTTTGAGGGCGCTGTACATAGGTGGCACTTGCTGGATCGCGCCAGTAAAGCTCTGCTGCACATGCGCCAGCACCTCGGGGGTGATGGCGGCCATATCCACAGGGCGCTCGCGCACCACTTCACCTTCGGCATCGGCCGTGGTGGTGACTTGGCCCAAGCGGGCGACCGCAATATAGGTTTTGGCCGCTTCCAGTTGCAGCTGGCTGAATTTGGTGGCCGCACCAAAGCACAGCGGCAGAACGCCGGTGGCCAGGGGGTCCAAAGTTCCAGTATGGCCGGCCTTTTCTGCACGCAACAACCACTTCACTTTTTGCAAAGCATCATTGCTGGAAAGACCGATGGGTTTATCGAGCAGCACCACCCCATGCACAGGGCGCCGCTGCACCCGTGTGCGCGTGGCGTTCATGCTTATTGGGCCTCTTCGGGTCCGCGTGACGCCACAGCCTTGGCGATCAAGGCATTCATGTCGGCAGCACGCTCGGTGGTGCGGTCGTAGAT
>JAFAGF010000151.1 GCA_023422975.1 Pseudomonadota bacterium | reverse complement strand
TTTCCGCAGCTTCGGTACCTTCTTCGGGCTGCGCCCAGAACATGCGGTCGGGTATGAGTTGACCCATGCCGGGTCTGAAGCCACTGCCCAGACTGCGGTCCAAATATTCCAGCGCTTCTTGCGCCGCAGCGCCCAGGTCGTTGCCTGCAGCGAGCAAAGCCGTCAGGGCTGCAGAGAGCGTGTCGCCTGCGCCGAGGAAGCTGCCGTCAAACAGCTCAAATTTGCTGCTGCCAATCACCGTTTCGGTGGAGGCCAGGACGTTATCGATGTGCTGCTCAGGCAGGGGAATGCCGGTGACCAGCACAAAAGGCACATCCAGCGCTTCGGCGGCTTTGGCGATGTCTCGCGCGGTCGGGGCGCGGCTGTGGCTCCAGTCTGGCAGCAGCCAGCGGCTGAGCGTTCCGTGGTTGCCAACCAACACCGAGGTTTGAGGCATGACAAGTGCCTGGAAGGCATCCAGGTACTCTTCGAGCCCATCGCCCTGCCACCAAGACAGGTCTGGCATGTAGCTGACGATCGGAATATCAGGGTAGTCGCTGGACAACTCGGCAATCGCGGCCAGGTTGGCTGGGCTGCCTGCAAAGCCCACCTTGATGGCACGCACGGGAATGTCTTCCAGTACGGTGCGTGCCTGGTCGGTGACCTGCTCGTCGTCGAGGGCTGTGTGGGAAAACACATGGCTGGTGTCACGCACGACCACGCCGGTCACCACGGCCACAGGGTGGCCGCCGACGGAGGCAATGGTGGTGATGTCCGCAGTCAAGCCGCCTGCACCACTGGGGTCACAAGCGTTGAAACACATGACGCACATCGGCTGTGCGAGCACGGTTTCGGTGTTTTCGGGGGAAGTTTTTGCAGTTGGAACTGCTGGGGGCTGAAATGCCATGCGTTGTCCCAATGACCGGCTCTCTGTCAAGAGGGGTTTGGTAGGTGCCTAGATACAATCATTGCATTCTATTGGAAGCGACTTTAAGCTGTGACTGACCCTAAAACTTGGATGTGTTTGATTTGTGGCTGGATGTATGACGAATCGGTGGGCGACCCCGAGCATGGCATTCCAGCTGGGACCCGCTGGGAAGATGTACCGGACGATTGGACATGTCCAGAATGCGCGGTCGGCAAAGCAGACTTTGAAATGGTCGAAATTTAAGAGGGAGACAGGTGCTCAACAGCCCTGTCGGGGGATTTTTCATAACCCAAGGGGCGGTTCAAATTGAGTACAGCCGAAGCATTTTTCAAAGTGTTGGTGGTGGATGACAGCAACACCATTCGACGTAGTGCTGAAATTTTTCTCAAACAAGGCGGCCACGAAGTGCTGCTGGCCGAAGATGGCTTTGACGCGTTGGCGAAAGTGAATGACTTTCAGCCACAGCTCATCTTCTGCGACATCTTGATGCCGAAGCTGGACGGCTATCAGACCTGCGCCATCATCAAGCGCAATCCACATTTTTCCGACACTCCCATTGTCATGCTCTCGTCCAAGGACGGCGTCTTTGACAAAGCGCGAGGACGCATGGTGGGTTGTCAGGAGTACCTCACCAAGCCATTTACCAAAGACCAGTTGCTGCAAGCTGTGAGGCAATTTGGCAAGGTGACGTCTGCAGCAATTTGATTTGAAGACCAAGAGAGGAGAGGGGCATGACCATTCAAAAAGTACTGGTGGTGGATGACTCAAAAACGGAGCTAATGTTTTTGACCGATTTGCTGCAAAAACAAGGCTACCAAGTGCGTACGGCTGAAAATGCCCAAGAAGCATTGGCACGGCTGGGCGAAGAAAAACCAGACCTCATCTTGATGGATGTGGTGATGCCTGGGCAAAACGGCTTTCAGCTCACCCGAGCGATTGCCCGCGACACCAAATATGCCGGTGTGCCCATCATCATGTGCACCAGCAAAAACCAAGAGACCGACCGCGTGTGGGGGTTGCGCCAAGGTGCCAGCGACTACATCACCAAACCGGTGGATCCCACCGAGCTGCAAACCAAAATTGCTGCGCTGCAAAGCGCTTGAATTGAGCTGCTATGGCAAATCGACAAGCGCTGCGCGAATTGCAGACGCGCTTGGCTGATCGCCTGCAGGCTGCGCGCACCAATACCTCTCAGGGTGCGAGCTGGCTGGCGGTGCAAGTGGCCGGGCGTAATTATTTATTGCCGCTGGAGCAAGCCGGAGAAATCTTCTCCTGGCCTGGAGTGCTGCGCGTGCCCTATACCAATACATGGTTTTGGGGTGTAGCCAATTTGCGTGGCAGTTTGGCGGGCGTGGTGGATCTGGGCGCGTATTTGGGCCACCCCATAGAACGTACCGAGCAGTCTTTGCATGAAGTGAGCCTGCTGGCGGTCAATCCAGCACTGCAGGTGAATGTGGCCCTGGTGGCGGATCGATTGTTGGGTTTGCGTGGTGCAGATGACTTTATCTCTGCAGCCATTGAGCCAGCGCAGGAAGTGCACCAAGCCTCGCCGGGTATCGTGGGCGCCAGTTATACCGATAGTGCAGGTGGGAATTGGCAAGTTTTGCAGTTGCATGCATTGATGCAATCTCCAGACTTTCTAAGTATTCGCACCTGATCGTTTTGATTCTTCGAGGTTGAGCATGTCTTTAGTCCAGCAGATCAGCAGCATTTTTCGTCGTAAAAACAGCGATAAAGATGAGGGGTTGGAAGTAGTCGGCGCAGACGATGCCACGCAGCAAACGCTGACGGCGGATACGCTGCAAAGCGTGCAAGACACCGATTTGATGGATGACCTGCTGGTCGAGCAAGGCACCATCGATTTGCCGCTGATGGGACCAGCGCCTGCAGCCACGCACCAGCGCCGCTTGCTCACCATGCTGGCTTTGGGGGTGGTGTTGCTGGCCTTGGTGGCAGGTTGGGTACTGCAGCAAGCAGACCGCTCTGCCAAACAGTTGGCCGCGACAGGTCAATCGCTGATGCAGTCACAACGCTTGGCCAAGTCGGTCACGCAAGCCTTGCTGGGTAAGAATCAGGCATTCACTGAACTCAAAGACAGCGCAACGGTGCTGGGGCGCAATGTCCGAGCTTTGACCCAAGGCGATGCAGAGTTGGGGGTGCAAAGTGTGGATGCAGCGTTGGAGCAGGATCTGGGCTCGGTCAGCACGCTGGCGCAGCGGGCAGAAAAGAATGCCCAAGCGGTTTTGGCACAAAAAGCGGTGCTAACCCAGGCAGGTGATGCGCTGCGTGCTATCAATCGTCAGTCTTCTAGCTTGTTGGAACTGGCGGAAGCGGTGGCCAACAGCAAGTTGCAATCCGGCGCTTCTGCGCCTGAAATCGCAGCCTCTAGCCAGCTTTTGATGCTGACTCAGCGGATTGGTAAATCGGCCAACGAATTCCAAACCATTGATGGTGTCAGCCCTGAAGCGGTGTTCTTGCTAGGCCGTGACTTGAACTCTTTCAAAGAGTTGGCCGATGGTCTGCTCAAAGGGAGTGTGGATCTGCGCTTGCCTGCTGCGCGTGACCCTCAGGTGCGCGAGCAATTGGTGGCCATGCTGGAAGAGTATGAACAAACGCGCACACAAGCAGCCTCGATTTTGAGCAATCTGCAAGGGCTGGTGGCAGCGCGTGAGGCACAGAACTCCATCATTGGCGACAGCGAACCTTTGCGCTCGCAGTTGGAAAACCTGCAGCAAAAACTGTCGGGCCAGGCAGGTATTTCGGCAGGCCAGATGGCAATTTTGGTGATTTTGGGGCTGTTTGTCGTAGCGTGTGGCGTGGGTATTTCACGTGTGCAGCTGCTCGATAGCCGCCAGCGCCAAGAGTTGGCCGAGCAGCAGCAGCGCGATGCGCGTCACCAAGAGCAAGAAGCCAAGCGGGTGAACGACGCCAATCAGGCGGCGATTTTGCGATTGATGAACGAATTGCAAAACGTGGCGGAGGGCGACTTGACGCAAGAGGCTACGGTGACGGAAGACATCACCGGAGCGATTGCGGATTCGGTGAACTACACGGTGGAAGAGTTGCGCTTGTTGGTAGGCAGTGTGCAAAACACGGCGCAGCGTGTGGCGCAGACGACGGCACAGGTGGACAGCACTTCGTCCGAGTTGCTGGCAACTTCGGCAGAGCAGTTGCGTGAAATCCGTGAAACAGGTCAGTCGATTCTGGAAATGGCCACACGTATCAATACCGTCTCCGGCCAGGCGCAGGAATCGGCAGCGGTGGCGCGCCAGTCGCTGCAAGCTGCTGAGCAAGGTCAGCAGGCCGTGCAAAACACGATCGGCGGCATGAACGCCATTCGCGACCAGATTCAGGAAACTTCCAAACGCATCAAGCGCTTGGGCGAGTCCTCACAAGAGATTGGCGAAATTACCGAACTGATTTCAGACATTACTGAGCAAACCAACGTACTGGCGCTCAATGCTGCCATTCAGGCCGCATCCGCAGGTGAAGCAGGGCGTGGCTTCTCGGTGGTGGCAGAAGAAGTGCAGCGTTTGGCGGAGCGTTCTGCCGATGCCACGCGCCAGATTTCTGCCTTGGTGAAAACCATTCAGACGGATACCCAGGACGCTGTTGCGGCGATGGAGCGCTCTACCCAGGGCGTGGTGGAAGGTGCACGTTTGTCGGACTCGGCAGGTACGGCATTGACTGAAATTGATAGCGTTTCACGCAGGTTGGCGGAGCTGATTGAGCAAATTTCGCACACCACCCAAAGTGAAGCCACACTGGCCAACGATGTGGCCGGCAATATTCAGCACATTTTTGCGGTGACGGAACAAACCGGTGACAGCACGCGCAGCACGGCAGAGCAGGTGCGTGACTTGGCTCATATGGCGGAAGAACTGCGCCAATCGGTTTCCCGATTCAAGATCGGTTGAGATTCTGACTTTCGATTGCACCAAGGATTTCGGCTGAAACATGCCAAGGATGGACGATGTCACCCACTGAAGTCACTGCTCCAACGGGACATGCCTCCCACGGGGAACAAGATTTAGGCCCATTGGCATGGGTGCTGGAAGAGCTGCGCAAGTCTTTGGACGGAGCTGTCAAAGCCACCCGCCGGTTCGTGCGCGAAGCGCAAGAGGCCAGTCATTCGGATTTGGCGGCGTTGGACAGCAGCCCTTTGCGCACGGCCAAGCAGCAGTTGCACCAGTCGAGTGGGGCTCTAGAGATGGTGGGTATGCCGCAGCCTGCGTTGCTGCTGCGCGCGATGGAAACGGCTTTACAGCACTATGTACAGCATCCTGCAGACTGCACAGAAGCGGTTGTGCAGACGCTGGAGACCGCCAGTTTCGCCTTGCTGGAGTTTCTGGATGCTATTTTGGCGGGCAAGCAAATTTCTTCGGTGGCGCTGTTTCCACAATACCGTGACGTGCAGGCGCTGTATGGCAACGAAGGCAAGGTACACCCTGCAGACCTGTGGCCGATTGAGCGCAGGCTCAGAGATCCGCAGCTGCCACAGCCGGTAGCGCCGCTGGGCTACAGCCCAGAGCAGCGCAAAGTGCTGGATGCAGCCGTGCTGCAGATTGTCAAAGGGCAGGATGTCGCATCTGCCAGTGCGCGCATGCGTGATGTCTGTATGGGGTTTGCACAGGCGCAGTCCGAGCCGTCGATGCGCATTTTCTGGAAGGTTGCTGCAGCCTATTTCGACGCAATGGCTTATGGATTGCTGAAGGCCGACATTTACACCAAACGTGTGGCATCGCGAGTGCTCATGGTGTCTGCGGCTTTGGCTAAAGGCGATCCTGTTGCGCCAGAGCGCCTGCTGCAGGACATGCTGTTTTTCTGTGCACAAGCGGCGTCGATGGCGGAAGACGTGCAGGCGGCACCTGTGTGGCGAGCGGTGTATGCGGCATTTGGCCTGCAGCGCCATCATGCGGTGAACTATGAGCAGCCTCGCTTTGGGCGTTTTGATCCAGCTTTGCTGGCGCAGGCGCGCAAACGCATTGCT
>JAFAGF010000114.1 GCA_023422975.1 Pseudomonadota bacterium | reverse complement strand
CCCACAATGATGCGCTTGCGCCCCCAGCGGTCGGACGCCATGCCCAGCGGTAGCTGGAAGACGGCCTGCGTCAGCCCGTACAGGCCCATGGCCAGGCCGACCATGGCGGCATCGTCGCCGCCCGGATACTTGCTGGCCTCCAGGGCAAACACCGGCAGCACCAAGAACAGCCCCAGCATGCGCAGCGCAAAAATCAGCGCCAGGCTGCCGCTGGCGCGCAGCTCTTGCGGGGTCATCTTGCTGCTGGTGGCAGCGTCGGAAATGGCAGAGGGGGATTCGTTATGGGCTTGAGACACGCGCTAAAACCAGTGTGGGACGGCACAAAAAAGCCGCACAGAGCGGCTTGCGAGACCGAGAGTGCCCGGCCTGCGGCAAGCCCTTATTGTCTGCGATTGGGCGCAGGGCTGCTACACACGCGCTGGGGCAAGTGTCTATGATGGATGATTTCCCCCTTACACCTCGCTCCTTCGTGACTGCAGCTTCGAAACCTTCACTGCCAGCAGATGCGCCAGACACCACCGGCCGTTACCTGGGCCACGCCATGGGGCACCCACGCATCAGCATTCGCGGCGCACGCACGCACAACCTCAAAAACATTGACCTGGACATCCCGCGCAACCAGCTGGTGGTGATTACCGGCTTGTCGGGTTCGGGCAAGTCCAGTCTGGCGTTTGACACGCTGTATGCCGAAGGGCAGCGGCGCTACGTGGAAAGCCTCTCGGCCTATGCGCGGCAGTTTTTGGGGCAGCTGGACAAACCCGATGTCGACTTGATTGAAGGCCTCTCGCCCGCGATTGCGATTGAGCAAAAAGCCGCCAGCCACAACCCGCGCTCCACCGTCGGCACGATCACCGAAATCAACGACTACCTGCGCCTGCTGTTCGCCCGCGCTGGCACGCCGTACTGCCCCGAGCACGATCTGCCGCTGCAGGCGCAGACCATCAGCCAGATGGTGGATGCGGTACTGGCCATGCCCGAAGGCACCAAGCTGATGCTGCTTGCCCCTGTAGCACGCAGCCGCAAGGGGGACTTTGCCGATCTGTTCACGCAGATGCAGGCGCAAGGCTATATCCGCTTTCGCATCAACGGCCACGTGGTCGATGCTGCTGACCTGAAGCCGCTGGACAAGCACCAGAAGCACGATATTGATGTGGTGGTGGACCGCATCAAGGTACGCCCCGATTTGCAGCAACGCCTCGCTGAAAGCCTGGAAGCAGCGCTGCGCATTGGCGGTGAGGCCTCCAGCGGCCGTGTATTGGCGGTCGATATGGATTCCGGCCAGGAGCACGTCTTCAGCAGTCGCTTTGCCTGCCCGCTGTGCACCTATTCGCTGGAAGAGCTGGAACCTCGCCTGTTCTCCTTCAACTCCCCCATGGGGGCCTGCCCCACCTGTGATGGTCTGGGGGTAAGCAACGATTTCGATCCCGACAAGGTGGTGCCCTTCCCGTCCATCAGCCTTGCCAACGGCGCCATCCACGGCTGGGACAGCCGCAACAGCACCTACTTCACGCTGTTGCAAAGCATTGCCAAGCACTACGGCCAAGATGTAGAGGCCGCATTTGAAAGCTGGCCTGCCGAGGTGCAGCGCGTGGTGCTCTGGGGATCGGGCACCGAAAAAATTGCCTTTACCTATGAAGGCGATGGCAAACCTACCGTGGTCGAGCACGTGTTTGAAGGCGTGATCCCGAACATGGTGCGCCGCCTGCGTGAGACCGATTCACAAATCATCCGCGATGATCTGGAGCGCCTGCGCAGCCTTCGCAGTTGCCCCGACTGCCAAGGCACACGTTTGCGCCGCGAAGCGCGCTTTGTCCGCGTGGGAGAGGGCGAGCAAGCGCGTGCCATCTACCAAGTCAACGCAAGCACGCTGGCGCAAGCGCACCAATGGTTCACCACCCTGAAGCTGCAAGGCAACAAGGCCGACATTGCGGAGAAGGTCGTCCACGAGATTGCCTCGCGCCTGCGCTTTTTGCTGGATGTGGGGCTGAACTACTTGAGTCTGGACCGCAGTGCAGACACGCTGTCGGGCGGCGAGTCGCAGCGCATTCGCTTGGCCAGCCAGATTGGCAGCGGCCTGACAGGCGTGATGTATGTGCTCGATGAACCCAGCATTGGCCTGCACCAGCGCGACAACGACCGCCTGATTGCCACGCTGGAGCACCTGCGCAACATTGGCAACAGCGTGATCGTGGTGGAACACGACGAAGACATGATGCGCGCTGCCGACTGCCTGATCGACATGGGCCCGGGCGCGGGCGTGCATGGCGGCCAGGTCATGGCCATGGGCACGTTCGATGCCGTCAAGGCCAACCCCGCTTCGCCCACGGGCCAGTATTTAAGCGGCAAGAAACGCATTGCCGTGCCCCAGCGCCGCACACCATGGCAGCCCGTCCAAACAAAAGAGGAAGGCACACAACCTGCTGCTGGCTTCCCTGCCGTTCCCGGTGCAACAGCGGCCAACCACCATGCCTTGCAATGCCTGCGCGTAGTGGGTGCCAGCGGCCACAATCTGCAAGATGTGACGGTGGAGTTCCCCGTAGGTTTGCTGACCTGTGTGACAGGGGTTTCAGGATCTGGCAAATCCACCTTGGTCAACGACACGCTGTACGCTGAAGTGGCACGCCAGCTGCACCGCGCAGGCACGGAACCTGCCCCCTTCCAGGCCCTGGAAGGGCTGGAATACTTCGACAAGGTGATCAATGTCGACCAGGCGCCGATTGGGCGCACACCGCGCAGCAACCCGGCCACCTACACCGGCTTGTTTGCCCCCATCCGCGAACTCTTTACCGAGACCAACACCGCCCGCGAGCGTGGCTACGGCCCCGGTCGCTTTAGCTTCAACGTAGCAGGCGGGCGCTGCGAAGCCTGCCAGGGCGACGGCATGATCAAGGTAGAGATGCACTTTCTGCCCGATGTGTACGTGCCCTGCGACATCTGCCACGGCAAGCGCTACAACCGCGAAACGCTGCAGGTGCAGTGGAAGGGAAAGAACATTGCCGATGTTTTGGGTATGACGGTGGAAGATGCGCACGCCTTCTTCAAAGACGTACCCAGCATTGCGCGCAAGCTGCAAACGCTGCTGGACGTGGGACTGGGCTACATCCGTCTGGGGCAAAGTGCGACCACGCTCTCAGGCGGTGAAGCCCAGCGCGTGAAACTGGCGCAAGAGCTGTCCAAACGCGACACGGGCCGAACCCTCTACATCTTGGACGAGCCCACCACTGGGTTGCACTTTGCCGATGTGGAGCTGCTACTCAAAGTGCTGCATCAGTTGCGTGATGCGGGCAACACCATTGTGGTGATCGAGCACAATCTCGACGTCATCAAAACCGCGGACTGGATCATCGACATGGGGCCAGAGGGTGGTGCAGGCGGCGGGCAGGTCATAGCGACCGGTACCCCCGAAAAAGTCGCGACCAATCCTGGCAGCCATACAGGTCACTACCT
>JAFAGF010000069.1 GCA_023422975.1 Pseudomonadota bacterium | reverse complement strand
ACATCGTTCATGGAGTCGCTGTAGAAGGTGGACTCCACCGTATCCCACGACAGCCCACGCGCTGCCAGCCAGGCATCCATGCGCGTAACCTTGCCTTCGCGCATATTGGGCATGCCTTTCACTTCGCCGGTGAACCAGCCATCACCACCGCGCTCCAGCTCGGTAGAGAGCAGATGCTCCACGCCAAACGCAGCCGCAATGGGCCGTGTAACAAATTCATTGGTCGCCGACGTGATGACCACCACATCGCCGGCCTGCAAATGGTTTTGCACCAACGCTACAGCTTGGGGCTGCATCGCCGGGCGAATCACCGCTTGCATAAAGCGCTCATGCGCGACAGTGGCTTCCTCTTCGCCGCGCTGCACGATGGCTTCGGTAGCGAATCGCACATAGTCCTGCACATTCAGCGTACCCGCTTGGTAGTGGGCAAAGAATTCGTCATTGCGGCGGCCAAACTCGGCGCGGTCGCACCAACCCATCTCAATTGCAAACTCACCCCAGCCGTGGTCTGAATCCATAGGGATCAGCGTATGGTCAAGATCAAACAGAGCCAGGCGCGGACGCTGAGCAGCAGAAGACATGAATGCTTTCAATCAAATAAAAAAACGGAAACGGTCGCGGGTGTATACACACCCGCTCATTCCGTCTCCAGCATGGTTTTGAGCAGCGGGATGGTGATGGCGCGCTTGTTGCGCAGCGCAAACTCGTCCAACATGTCCAGCAACTGCATCAAGCTGGCCAGATCGCGCGAAAAGCGCTTGAGCATGTAGTCCACCACATCGGCACTGAGCGTCACGCCGCGCGCTGCTGCTTCGGTCTTGAGTACCTCGCGGCGCTCTTCCTCATTGGGCACGTGCAACTGAAACACATGCCCCCAGCCCAAACGGCTGCGCAAGTCATCCCGCACTTCCATGGCAGCAGGTGGCGCATCGCCAGCCGACAAAATCCAGCATGGCGAACCACTGGGCGGGTTGATAGCGTTCACAAACCAATTGAATGCACGGGCTTGCTGCATGGGCGTGTACTGGTGAACGTCATCCATCACCACCGCCGACCAGCGCTCATCAAACTCCGGTGGAAAACCGGTAGAAGCATCCATCCACCCCACCTGCACCCCTTGTTCACGCAGCATTTCACGCACTGCCTTGAGCAAATGGGTTTTGCCAGAACCAGAAGCGCCCCACAAGTAAGTAGGCACGGGCGAGCGTGTCGCCGCACCGAAACCATTGCTGACCCAGTTCTGGAGGTGGCTGACCACCGGTGTATTGCGGCCAGCATAAAAGCGCGACAGGGATGGCCCAGTAGGCAAGCCAATATCCAGCGCCAGTTGCTTCATAGGTGGCATGCAGTCAATACGTCCTGCCTGCAATCAAGCAAGTGCGTGTGCACCGAAAATGCAATCAAGGGCAAAAACGTAGGCATGAAGAGGAAAAGAACGGAAACTCCCCACCCAATCAGGCAGGGGACGTGCAAGAGGCCTGCAGCAATTGCTACAACAATTTGTACATTTTAGTCTGCTTCCACCGATCTCACAGGCTCTACCCCTATCCCTGCACTAGCAAAGTCGCCTTGGGCAGGCACTCACATTCTGCGATGCCCTGCCTCGGTGGACCGACATGGAGGACATACCCTAATGTCTCGACTTAGAATCGCAGGATCCCCCTCGCCCGCGCGGGCTTCTCACTGCACAGATCCATCCCATGAGCACTTCTGCCTCCTCCACCCCCATCTCCTACAAAGACGCTGGCGTTGATATCGACGCGGGCGATGCACTGGTCGAGCGCATCAAACCGCTGGCCAAGAAGACCATGCGCGAAGGCGTGATGGCCGGCATTGGCGGCTTTGGTGCACTGTTTGAAGTGCCCAAGCGTTACCAAGAACCCGTGCTGGTGTCCGGCACCGACGGCGTAGGCACCAAGCTGCGTTTGGCCTTCGAGTGGAATATGCACGACACCGTGGGTATCGACCTGGTGGCCATGAGCGTCAACGACGTACTGGTGCAAGGCGCAGAACCCCTGTTCTTCCTCGACTACTTTGCCTGCGGCAAGCTGGACGTGGACACGGCCGCTGCCGTGGTGGGCGGCATTGCCAAGGGCTGCGAACTTTCGGGCTGCGCCCTGATCGGCGGCGAAACCGCTGAAATGCCTGGCATGTACCCCGATGGCGAATACGACCTGGCCGGCTTTGCCGTGGGTGCAGTCGAAAAGTCCAAGATTTTGACCGGCCAGAACGTCAAGCCCGGGGACGTGGTGCTGGGTCTGGCCTCGGCTGGCGTGCACTCCAACGGCTTCTCGCTGGTGCGCAAGTGCATCGAGCGCGCTGAAGCCAACGGCACCGTGCCCGCCACGCTGGATGGCAAGCCTTTCAAGAATGCGGTGATGGAGCCCACCCGCCTGTACGTCAAGAACGTGCTGACCGCGCTGGCCCAACACCCCATCAAGGCACTGGCCCACATCACCGGTGGCGGTTTGCTGGAAAACATCCCCCGCGTGCTGCCCGAAGGCACAGGCGCTGACCTGAAGGCTGGTAGCTGGCCCCAGACTGAGCTGTTTGCCTGGTTGCAAAAGACAGCCGGTATTGACGATGTGGAAATGAACCGCACTTTCAACAACGGCATTGGCATGGTGCTTGTTGTAGCCGCTGAAGATGTCGAGGCCACTGCAGCAACTTTGCGTCAACTGGGTGAAACTGTCTACACGATCGGTAACATTACGGAACGCAGCGAAGGCGCCGCTGTCCAAGTTAAATAGTTTTTCACCTAAAGCGATCATCCATGGGGAATTCGAGCCAACTTCCGATTGTTAGTCACTCCCCCACCACGCCATCGCGCGGTGTGATGATCGCCAGCTATTTGCTCATGGCCTGCACATTGTTGCTGGTCATGTGGCAAAAACTTTTGCCCGGACTGCTGTGCGCATGTCTGGGCTTTTTATTGACCCGCGCCATCGCTACATTGCTGGCGCGCATGGACCGCCGCCCGCCCGGCCCTGCCCCAGACCGTTGGGCCCAGGTGACGGCAGCCACTTTGGTGGTGATTGCGCCGCTGATCTGGATTGCCCTAGCACTGACCCACTCGCGCGGTTACCTCACCGACATTCCCCACCAATACAAAGAGCTGCTGAACTATCTGGCGCACACCGTGCTGGAGCTGCAGCAAAAGCTGCCCCCCGAGCTGGGCAACCTGCTGCCCCAGGGCAGCGCAGAGATTCAGCAGGCCATTGCCACCAGCTTGGCCACCAAGGCCGGCGCGCTGGCCATGGCGGGCAAAGCATGGCTGGGTGGTTTGCTGCATGCCTACGTGGGCTTGTTGATTGGCGCACTGGCCGCAGTGCGCCCACGCATTGCCCCGCGCGCGCCACTGACCCAGGCCCTGCAGCGCCGCGTGATGCTGATGGGCGAGGCATTTCGCCAGATCGTGGCCGCACAGTTCTGGATTGCTCTGTTTAACACCAGCTTGACGGCTGGTTTTTTGCTGCTGGTTTTGCCGCTGTTTGACATGGCACTGCCCTATACGCCAGCTTTGATCATGCTGACCTTTGTCGCCGGCCTGATCCCCATCGTGGGCAACCTGTTTTGCAACGTGGTGCTGACCATTGTGGGCCTGTCCGTCTCACCCACCGCTGCCGCAGTGTGCCTGGGCTTTTTGATTTTGATTCACAAAGCCGAATACGTCATCAATGCCAAGGTGGTGGGCCAGCGCACCCACATGGCCGTGTGGGAGCTGCTGACCGTCATGTTCATCGCCGAATCCGTGTTTGGCCCCGCCGGCTTGGTCGCCGCCCCCCTGTTTTATGCCTATCTGAAAAAAGAGCTGGAAGCAGCCAAGATGGTGTAGCTCACTCAAGGCTTCATCAAAAACAAGAGCTACCAGCGCTTTGCTTTCAAGCGATTGCGCATCAAAACATTTCCAAACAAAAAAAAAATAGAGCGCTAGACGCTCTATTTTTTTTGTTCCAAGCGGTTGCTGCGTCTTAAATTTCTGCGCGCAGCAACTCAATACGCGCTTCAATCACTGGCAAATCGTGGGGCGCCGATGCCATGCGCACATAGTTCTGCAAGTCTTGCAACGCTGCATCGCGCTGCCCCAATTGCGCCAACACCAAACCACGATCACGGTAGCTGTCCGCATCCTGCGGGCGCAAAAGAATCAGGCGATCCAGCACACCCAGCAGCAAGTGGGTATGCGCCTCTTCCAAGTACACGCTTTTCAGATTGCGCAGCATGCGCTCAATGATTTCGCGGCCACTGGCTGGCATCAAAAACAAATGCAGCGGCGCCATCTCATCTTCTGCCAGACCCCAGCCCTCCCGAAAAGGCTCCAAGCGCTCGGAAAGCATGGCTTGTGTCAACCCCAGTCCAGTCAACGGGTCTTGAATGATGATGCCCTCATCCACATACACCTTCACCAGAAAGTGCCCGGGGAAAGAAATGCCATCCACCTTCAGTCCGATGCCGTAGGCCAGCTCCATCCACAGCACCGCCAAGGTAATGGGAATGCCTCGGCGCATTTGCAGCACATGGTGCACATAGCTGTTCGCAGGGTCAGCAAAGTCATTGGCATTGGCCGCAAAGCCCAGTTTTTCGTAGAAAAACTCGTTGAGCATGAACGTGCGCTGCATCGCCGTTGCCCCCCAGGGGATGGACTTGCGCAAGCGCTCAGCCCAGTCATCGACCTGCAGCAGCACCCCCTGCACATCCAGATCAGGCGCGGCATCTTGCGCCAAACTGGCTGCAGCTTCCAGCACCGGAAAGGCCACGTCATGCCCTACCAGACAGGCAAAGTGGTCTAACGCAGAGGGGGCTTCAAAGTTCAGCGGCATGGAATGCACTCTACCGCGATTTCACGCTATGCAAAATGACCCACTGTACGGCGCCCGTTCAACGGCGCAGCAAGCTGCGCAATTTGACCCCAGACACGACCAAGGCACCAAAATAAATGACGGCAGAGCCTGCCAGCATCAATGCCATCAATCCCACACGCTGCCACTCATGGGCTTGCAATGCCTTCCAGTCCCACTGCTGGGCACCCCAGAGCAAAAAGACCGCCAGCAAGGCCGAAGCAGCCACCACTTGCAAAGCAAACTTGAGCCAGCCCGCCGCAGGCTGGTAAGCGCCACGACGCAGCAAACCAATGAGCAGCCACGTGGCATTCACCAGCGCTGCCAAGCCAATCGACAGCGCCAGACCCGCATGCGCCATCCAGGGCACCAGCATCACATTCAAAATTTGCGTCAACACCAATACCGCCACCGCAATCTTGACGGGTGTTTTCATATCCTGACTGGCAAAGTAACCCGGCGCCAGCACCTTGATGGCCACCAGCCCCACCAAACCTGCGCCATAGCCAATCAAGGCCAAGGCGATGTTGGATACATCCTTGCTGTGCAGCGCACCACGGTGAAACAAGGTAGCCACCAAAGGCTCTGCAAATGCCAGCAACCCCACCGCACACGGCACTGCCAGCAGCACCACCAGACGCAAGCCCCAGTCCAGCATGCCGGAGTACCGCTGCGCATCGCCCGCAGCCTTGGCCGATGCCAGCTGCGGCGTCAACACCACCCCCAGCGCCACACCCAGCAGCGCCGTGGGAAATTCCATCAACCGGTCGGCATAAAACAGCCATGTCACGCTACCCGGGGTGAGGTAGGAAGCAATCTGCGTGTTGATCATCAAGCTGACCTGCGCCACTCCTACACCCAACAAGGCTGGCGCCATCAGCGACAGAATGCGGCGCACGCCACCGTCATTCCACGCCGCTTTAACGGCAGCAGGCGAAATACCAATCCGCGGCAGCACCCCCAGCTGCTTGAGTGCAGGCAGTTGCACCCCCAACTGCAGCACACCACCCAGCATCACCCCCGCCGCCATGGCGTAAATCGGCTCGATGCCCTGACGCTCCAGCCATGGTGCCAGCAGCAAAGCGGCGGCAATCATGCAGATATTGAGTAGCACCGGCGTAGCCGCCGGCACGGCAAACTGCTTCCAGGTGTTGAGCACCCCAGCGCACAACGCCACCATCGACATAAAACCGATATAGGGAAACATCCAGCGCGTCATCAACACGGCTGCCTCGTGCGCATGGCCGCTGTCAAAACCGCTGGCCAGCAGCCACACCAGCACCGGTGCGCCCGCCACACCCACCACACAGGTCAGCAGTAGCACCCAAAAGAGCACCGTGGCGACATTACCAATCAGCGCCCGCGTGCGCTCCTCACCTTCCTGGGTCTTGGTGGTTGCCAGCACCGGCACAAAGGCCTGACTGAACGCACCTTCGGCAAACAAGCGCCGAAACAGGTTGGGAATACGGAAAGCAACGTTGAAAGCATCCGTGAGAGCATTCGCACCAAACATGGATGCCATGATCAGATCACGAACCAGACCCGTAACCCTAGAGGCCAAGGTCAACAACGAAACGGTAGAGGCAGATTTAAGGAGTGACACCCGCGCAGTGTAGCCACGCGCTCCCCAGACCAGGAACGGAACGCTTCGCAGATACACAAAATTTAGCGAAAAACCACGTGCAACCTGCAGCCGCTCACTTCGGCACCGACAATTCCCTTCCATGCAGCGCATCGAATTGGTGCACACCTGCACCAATTCAGCACAACAACACCTTCATGGTGCATACACCTCTTGGCACGCTGCGCCATGCACGTGCGCCCAAGCATTGCTATAATCGCTGGCTTCGCTGGCATCATCCCCAGACAACAAAGGAAATACATCATGGCAACTAAAGCCAAAAAGAACCCCCGCCTGGCCTCCGGCCGCAAGCGCGCACGCCAAAACGTTAAGCTGAACGCTGCTAACACATCGCTGCGTTCCAAGTACCGTACTGCTGTCAAGAACGTCGAGAAAGCTGTTCTGGCCGGCGACAAGGTGAAGGCTACCGAACTGTTCGCCAAGGCGCAGTCCGTGCTGGACTCCGTTGCCGACAAGGGCATCTTCCACAAGAACAAGGCTGCTCGCGATAAGAGCCGCCTGTCCTCCAAGGTTAAGGCCTTGGCACTGGCCGCCTAATCCACATTTAGGCATCGCACGAAGGGCTCAGCCCTTCGCCGTTTGCTTCGGGTGCGCTGCCAGCGAAACAAAACAACCGCCTCAGGGCGGTTTTTTTGTGCCTATTTGCGACACATTACGGCGCAACAGCATGAATATTTCGCCTGCATGCACAACGCGCAGGCATGAAAAAACCGCCCTGTCGGCGGCCTGTTCGCAAGAAAGCCCAGCGTTTTGCGGGCATAGCAGCGTTATTTTTCAGCGTCGGGAATCAGGCAAGCCTCCGCCACTTGCAAATTATTGTCGCGGGCAAAGTTCAGCACGAAGTCCCAGGCCATAGGCTCATGGGCTTGCAAATCACGGTGCACCACAATGCATTTAAAGCCATTCATGGTGGTGGGGATGCACCATGGCGAATAACCCAAATGGCTGCCACGCTGGGCACCACCGGGACGAAACTGGCTCATCACCCCCGCCAAACGTTCGGCCCAATCACTGGGGCGAAAGGTTTTTCCCTCCAAGGTAACACCTTGGATGAATATTTCTTTGGAGCTTGGGGAAACCATCAAGATCAATCCGGTAAGACGGGGTGCGCTGCGGGATCGCCGCCATGTGCACCGACGCGTCGATTCTAACTCTTATATAAGACAGGGGTGAGACACTCGGGATTGCAAACCCTGCATAGCTTTATTCCAAATATGAAAGGGAGCATGCCGCAGCGCTGAGAGGGCCCTAAAATCATTCTCTTGTCTTTTGCAAAACCTGCAAAAGTTGTGCCACGACTGTAATGTCCGGAGATTGATTCATGACCGCTCACATTGAGGCTACCTCGCCCCACGTAATGCCCACCTACGGCCGCGTACCGATTGCGCTGCGACGAGGCCAGGGCTGCCGCGTGTGGGATGTGAACGGCAAGGAGTACCTGGACGCACTGGGCGGCATTGCAGTCAACACACTGGGCCACAACCACCCCAAGCTGGTGCCCGCCCTGCAAGAGCAGCTGACCCAGCTGATCCACACCTCCAACTACTATCACGTACCCGGTCAGGAAGAGTTGGCCACGCTGCTGACCGAACGCGCCGGCATGACCAATGTGTTCTTTTGCAGCACCGGTCTGGAAGCCAACGAAGCGGCCATCAAAATTGCACGCAAATACGGTGTAGACAAGGGCATTGAAAAGCCAGAAATCGTGGTCTACGACCATGCGTTCCACGGCCGCTCGATTGCCACCATGTCGGCCACGGCCAACCCCAAGGTCCGCAACGGCTTTGGCGCTTTGCTCGATGGTTTCACCCGCGTAGCCCCCAATGACTACGAAGCACTGGTAGATGCCACCGAAGGCAACCCCAACATCGTCGCCATCATGATGGAGCCCATCCAGGGCGAAGGCGGCCTGCACCCCATGCGCGCGGATTACCTCAAGCAAGTGCGAGCCCTGTGCGATGCCAACGGCTGGCTACTCATCATGGACGAAGTGCAGGCCGGCATGGGCCGCACCGGCAAATGGTTTGCCCACCAGTGGGCTGGCATTACGCCCGACGTGATGACGCTGGCCAAGGGCCTGGGATCGGGTGTGCCTGTGGGCGCCGTCGTTGCGCACAACGCTGCGGCCCAGGTGCTGACGGCCGGTAACCACGGCTCTACCTTCGGCGGCAACCCGCTGGCCATGCGTGCGGGTGTCGAAACCATCCGCATCATGGAGGAAGATGGCCTGCTGGCGCACACCACCGAAGTGGGTGACTACCTGAAGGCCAAGCTGCAAGCCGCGCTGGGCAGCATGGACGGCTTTGTCGAAGTGCGTGGCCAAGGCCTGATGATTGGCGTGGAACTTGCAAAACCCTGCGGCCAACTGATTGGCCAAGCCGCCGAAGCCGGCCTGCTGCTGAGCGTGACCTCGGACACCGTGATCCGCTTGGTGCCTCCGCTGATTCTGAGCAAGGCGGAAGCCGACGAGATCGTCACCCGCCTCAAGCCTTTGGTCCAAGCCCTGCTGGCTGCCTGAAACCCCAAGGAATACCGCATGAAGCATTACTTGCAATTTAGCGATTTCACCGCCGACGAATACAACTACCTGCTGGCCCGCGCCGCCCTGATCAAAAAGAAGTTCAAGGGCTACGAAAAGCACCACACGCTGAGCGACCGCACCCTGGCCATGATTTTCGAGAAGGCCAGCACCCGTACGCGCGTGAGCTTTGAAGCTGGCATGTACCAGTTGGGCGGCTCCGTGGTGCACCTGACCACAGGCGACAGCCAGCTGGGTCGCTCGGAGCCGATTGAAGACAGCGCCCGCGTCATCAGCCGCATGACCGACTTGGTGATGATTCGCACCTTTGGCCAAGACAAGATCGAGCGCTTTGCCGCCCACTCGCGCGTGCCTGTCATCAACGGCCTGACCAACGAATTCCACCCCTGCCAGATCCTGGCCGACATTTTCACCTTCATCGAGCACCGTGGCCCCATCCAGGGCAAGGTGGTGGCGTGGGTAGGTGACGGCAACAACATGGCCAACACCTGGCTGCAGGCGGCCGACTTGCTGGGCTTTACCGTGCACGTCAGCACGCCCGGCGGCTACGAAGTGGACGAAAAGCTGGCCTTCAACGGCAAGACACCCCGCCCCGGCTGCTACAAGGTGTTCAAAGACCCACTGCAAGCTTGCCAAGGTGCTGACTTGGTCACCACCGACGTGTGGACCAGCATGGGTTATGAGGCCGAAAATGCTGTGCGCATGAAGGCCTTCGCCGACTGGTGCGTCGACCAAGAAATGATGCAAGCCGCCAAGGCCGAAGCCGTATTCATGCACTGCCTGCCCGCGCACCGCGGCGAGGAAGTCATGGCCGAAGTCATTGACGGCCCGCAATCCGTGGTCTGGGACGAGGCAGAAAACCGCATGCACGTGCAAAAGGCGCTCATGGAGTACCTGCTGCTGGGCAAGCAGGCCGACTAAGCCTTACGCCTATCGATACGACCATTTGTGATGCGCGCTTTATCTTACTTTTGCACGCCTCTCACAAAAACAGGAGCTGCTTACGCGCGCCTGCTCAAGCTTTCGCACATCTTTAGATTGCAAAGCCAAGCAGGATCAGCGCTAGCAGCTCTTTTTTTATTTAAGCCGCGCAGCACCGTGACCACGCTGCGCATGCAAGCTCCCTTCTCGTGCTCGGCCAGCGGCACGCGCACCCTTGATTTGCGCCGCATGGCCCGCCGCCGCAGCGCGCTGCACGCGATTGCCTGCAGCCACCTGCTCAAAACGCCGCGCTACCTGCTCGGTCACACCTAGGTTCTCTTTCTTTTTTACGCATCACTGCACGCTTTGCGCTTGCCGTGGGTCGGTCTGTGTCTTGCTTGCTTGGCTGTCAGACCGCCCTCCTCGGCCTGGCGGCGTGTGCGGCGGTGCCCCTTTTTGAGTTTTTTGCCTATCGATCACCCTGCTTAAAAAAGCGCTCGCTTCCCCCCATGACTGAAGCCATTCACCCCTGCCTGCAATGCGGCGTCTGCTGCACCAATTACCGCGTGGAGTTCTCCATCTACGAACTCCAGTCCATGGGCGGCACCGTGCCCGATGCACTGGCCCACGAAGTGCCGGGCAAAGGCAACCGCGCCCGCATGAATGGCACGGCACAGCACCCGGTGCGCTGCGTCGCGCTGGGTGACCTGGGCAACGACTGCGTGGGCTGCACGATTTACGAACAACGCTCACGCCCCTGCCGCGACTTCCCCTTTGCCTCCTACGGCTGCCACGACACCCGCGCCAAATTTGACCTGCCCGCGCTGACCGAAGCCGAGGTCGAGCGCTGGATGGAAGCCGCATAAACCCACCACCATGGCCCATTCCCACCCCTGCCTGAACTGCGGTGCCTGCTGCGCATCGTTTCGCGTCGATTTTTCGGTCTATGAATCCGAGGAAAACGGTGGCCGCGTGCCCCGTGGCCTGATTGACGAAGTCAACGACTTCACCTGCCGCATGCGCGGCACCGACTACGCCCGCCCACGCTGCGCCGCCCTGACCGGCAAGGTGGGCGAGCAAGCCGCCTGTGGCATTTACGAGTGGCGCCCCTCGCCCTGCCGCGAGTTTGCCGCGGGCTCCGACGCCTGCAACCGCGTGCGCCTGCGCCACGGCATGCCTGCGCTGGAAAGCGGGCTGCTGTAGGCTTTGCCACCCCAACCCGCGCGCACGTTCACCACCACGCCCGGCAACACAAGCGCCTGTACCGTTTGATTGGCCCACGCACACTGCAATTTTGTTCAATACGCGCGCCACAACCTGGGGCACAGTGCCCTGCGTGAATGAACTGCAACTCCCCCCTGTGTGGCCCACGCTGCTTGCCATGGGCAACTTCGCCTTGGTGGGCGCCATCACCCCCGGCCCGGTCAATGTGCTAGCGCTGCGCCACGGTAGCCAGGCCGCCCGCCAACCCGCATTTTGGTATGTGCTGGGTGCCAGCCTGAGCTATATGGCCGTCGTGGCCTGCATGGGCTTGGCCACTGCCCCCTTGCTGCAGCAACTGCCGCAATTGGCCCAGACCGCCCAGTGCCTGTGCGCGGCCTACTTGCTGTGGCTGGCCCTGCGGCTGGCACGCGCAGCACCGCAAAGCCCGCTCACAGCAACGCAAGCGCACCGCGCCATGCATGCAGGCCGCGCTTTTGCCCAGGGCGTGGCCGTGCAAACGCTCAACCCCAAAGCTTGGTTGTTTGCACTGTCTGCGGTCGGGCTATTTGTGCTGCCCCACGGGCTGTCCGCCCCTTACCGGCTGGCCATGCTGTGTGCCATTTCTCTGGTGGCCTGCATGCTGGGCGTTGGTTGTTGGGCGCTGCTGGGCCGCAGCTTAGTGCGCTGGCTGCGCACCCCGCAGCACCAGCAGCGCCTGCACC
>JAFAGF010000024.1 GCA_023422975.1 Pseudomonadota bacterium | reverse complement strand
TATCAGTATCAGTTCGACAGCTCAACCGGGCGGATGTCGATATTGCCGTATTCATCGTGGCGCCCGGTACTGGCCAGCACCCGATCGCCGTGCTGGTCTTCAATCAGGTAGTACACCGGATTTTGGGGATCTTTGCGCACCTTGAGCTGCACGTCATACATGCGCTTGCCGCTGATGATGACGCCGTTGGCCTCTGGCTGGTGCGGCGGGAAAATCAGGCAGGTGTGGCCTGAGAGCTGGCCTTGTGCGCATTGCGAAGTGCCATAGAGCTTGGCGGGCTTGCCCAGATAGTTGATATCAATGCCGGGCGGGAACATCAGTGTGTCTTCCAGCGGAGATTCGTCAAAACAGCCTGTCAAAACAACTGTGGCGGCCAAGGCCGCCAAGTAAGGAAATCGCATGAGCTTCTTCTCTCGGCAAGCCGGGTACACGTTCTGCAAGGCAGGGCTGGTACCCGATGGGGCGTGATGGATCACGCAGAAGCTGCAAAGTTTATCAATTGTTACCAATTGATATCTGGCGCGATGCAAAGTTTTTTAACAATGGCTTGATGCAGGTCGCAAAGCCGCGCCAGCCCTGGCACAAGGCCTAATTCACAGGCTCGCTGGTTTTGCGCAAGCGGTACATGTGGCTGGGGCTCAAAGCCGCGCCTGTGGCGCGTTCGCGCATTTCAATCCAGCCTTCCGCCACAAAGAATTTATAGGCCACAGGCTCTTGGGCGGTGCGGCGCAAGCTGATGAGGCTGCCACCCACGGGGTCAAAACTGAATGGGCCGGTGTAGGTCGGCTCTAGCGTGCGGCTGAGGTCACCCCCCACGCGGCGCTCGCGCACCACCGCCGTTTTGTCTCCGCGCAGTTGCACGCTGATGGCGATACCGTCGCAACCATTGCAGGGCAGCAGGGCTTGGTAGGTGCCGTTCCAGTCCAGCATGGTCTCGGGGGTGTCGCCCTGCAAGGCTTGCTGGGCCTGCTCTTCCAGCCGCGGTGGCGGCGCATCCACCGTTACCGGTTGGCTGGCACAACCCACTAGCCACAGGCTGGCACAAAGGGAAAACAGGCCGAGGCCCAAAGAACGTTGGTTGTAGACTGTTTTTTGCATAAATAGCTGGCTTGATAGCGCCAATCAATCAATTCACGATGGATGCTAGAGAGTGTGCGTAGGGTGCCAATCGCACAGCGCAGCGAAAGCATGTAGGCCATATCCCACAACCTTTGTTGAAAGACTTTTGACCATGCCTCAAGCAACACGCGGCTACGCCGCCACCTCTGCCAGCAGCCCCCTGGGTTTGTTCCACTTTGTGCGCCGCGATCCGCGCGAGAACGATGTGGTGATCGATGTGCTCTACAGCGGCGTATGCCACTCCGATCTGCACACCGCCCGCAATGACTGGGGTGGCACGGTCTACCCCACCGTGCCGGGGCACGAGATTGTGGGCCGCGTCATTGCCGTCGGCAGTGCAGTGACCCGCTTTCAGGTGGGAGATGCCGTGGGCGTTGGCTGCATGGTGGACAGCTGCCAGCACTGCGGTGCCTGTGCCAAGGGCTGGGAGCAGTACTGCGAAAACGGCATGACCGGCACGTACAACAGCACCGATCGCGTGGATGGCAGCGCCACACAAGGTGGCTATGCCGAGCGCATTGTGGTGCGCCAAGAGTTTGTCCTGAAAATGCCGCAGACGTTGGATCTGAAAGGTGCTGCCCCCCTGCTGTGCGCGGGCATTACCACCTGGTCACCGCTGCGCCACTGGCAAGTAAGTGCCGGCAGCAAAGTGGCCGTCGTCGGGCTGGGCGGGCTGGGGCATATGGCGCTCAAGCTGGCCAAAGCGCTGGGCGCACACGTGACGCTGTTCAGCCGCTCGGCGGGCAAAGAGGCCGACGCCAAGCGTTTGGGCGCAGACCGCGTGGTCATCAGCACCGACAAAGAGCAGATGCGCGCAGTGCGCGGGCAGTTTGATCTGATCATTGACACCGTGCCCTATGCCCACGACGTGAACCCCTACACCGCCACCCTGGCAACCGGCGGCACGCTGGTGCTGGTGGGTTTTCTGGGCATGCAAGAGCCTGCCGTCAACACCACTACCTTGGTGCTGGGCCGCAAATCGGTGGCGGGCTCGGTGATCGGCGGCATCGCCGAAACGCAAGAGATGCTGGATTTTTGCGGCCAGCACGGCATTACCGCCGATGTCGAAATGCTGGCCATGCAAGACATCAACACCGCGTACGAGCGCATGCTGCGCAGCGATGTGAAATACCGCTTTGTGATCGATATGCAGAGCTTGAAGGCCGCCGTCTGAAAAAGACTTTGCAACCACATCTGCCCTGAAGGCTTTTTAGACCTCCAAGGCAGATGCAGTAAGCGCTAGCAGCTCACAAAATTGAAAAGCGCTTCTCAGTTTTTGCTGCTGAACGCCACAATTTGCTGCGCCATCACCTCGAGCACCGGCAGCGGCCACTGCATGACCCAGCCCGCCGCCGCCACGGCCAGCCACTCGTGCAAAGCCCAGTCCCCCATGCGCTGGGGCAACGGCAAATACGTTTCTTGCTCGCCCTGGGCGCACACCACGCGGCCATCGCGCACAAAGGCCACACGGCCATTCACACGGCGGTGGGACTGCAGCAAGGGGTGGTTTTCATCGGCATCCACCCAGGTGACCTGGCCCAGGCATGTCAGCGCCAAGCTCTCCAGCTGGTGGCAGCCGGTGCCCAGCA
>JAFAGF010000254.1 GCA_023422975.1 Pseudomonadota bacterium | reverse complement strand
AGGCTTTGCACGCGGCCAAACAAATCGAGCTCATACGACACCAACCCGACACCACCGGTGTAAGTGCCGGAAGTCACGGCTGCTGGAGCATTTGCCACATCGGCGGGTGTGCGCTGGCGCGAGCCTGCCACTTGCGCTCCGATGGTGGGCGTGCTGTCGGCTTTTTGAATGCGGTACAGGGCCTGGTAGGCCTGCACATTCAAAGCAGCGGCACGCAAATCGCGGTTGTGCTGCAGCGTCAGCGCAATCACCTCGCGCAGTGGAGCATTGCCGAAAAAGGCTTGCCACTGCACGGGGGCTGCAACCTCTCCGCTGCTGGCGTGGGTGCCGGCAGGCACCGTCCAGTTTGCAGCGACAGGGGCTGCAGGGGTTGCATATTTGGGAGCCATCGAGCAAGCGCTCAACAGCCCCACCAGTGCCAGTGCGCCGGTCAGGGTGTGCAATTTCATGCGTGAGACTCCTCCTCAGAGGTAGGGGTGGCTACGGCAGGTGCAGGCTGGTTTTTGCGAAAATGCGCCACCACGCTGGCCACCACATAGAAGAACAAGGGCACAAAGAAAATCGCCAAGAAGGTGCCCGCCAAGGTACCGCCCACCACACTGGTGCCGATGGAGTGCTTGGAGCCGCTGGATGCACCCGTGGCCAAGGCCAGTGGCACCACGCCCAGCACAAAGGCCATCGAGGTCATGATGATGGGGCGCAAACGCAGGCGTGCCGCCTCCACCGCCGCTTCAAACAACGGCTTGCCTTCTTGCTCATACAGCTCGCGGGCGAACTCCACAATCAGGATGGCGTTTTTAGCCGCCAAGCCCATGGTGGTGATCATGCCGATCTGGAAGAACACGTCGTTGGTCAAACCCCGGCCCAGCGTGGCCAGCACCGCGCCCAAGATGCCCAAGGGAACGACCAGCATGACGGAGAAGGGGATCGACCAGCTCTCGTACAAAGCCGCCAGACTCAGGAACACGATCAGCATGGAAAGTGCCATGATCCACGCGCTCTGGTTGCCCGCCTTGATTTCCTCGTATGACAGGCCCGTCCACACCAGATCCACGCCCGGCGGCAGTTGCTGGGCCAGACCCTCCACGATTTTCATCGCTTCACCCGTGCTCACGCCCGGAGCGGTGCCACCCACGATTTGTACGGCAGAAACGCCGTTGTAGCGCTCCAGCTTGGCTGGGCCATACACCCATTTACCGGTGGCAAAGGCGCTGAAAGGCACCATCTTGCCGTCGCTATTGCGCACGTACCATTTGGCAAAGTCGTCAGGGCCCACGCGTGATTCCGCCTTACCTTGCAAAAACACCTTCTTGACACGGCCACGGTCAATAAAGTCGTTGATGTAGGCCGAGCCCCAGGCAATCGACATGGTGGCATTGATATCGCTCAGGCTCAGTTTGAGCGCGCGGGCCTTTTCCTCGTCGATCTCGATCTGGTACTGCGGCTCATCCGACAAGCCATTGGGGCGCACCATGGCCAGCTGTGGCGTTTGCGCCGCCATGCCCAGCATCTGGTTGCGTGCCTGCATCAGCACCTCGTGGCCGACGCCACCGTTGTCTTGCAGGAAGAAGTCAAAGCCCGTGGCGTTACCCAGCTCCACAATCGCAGGCGGAATCACGGGGATCACCATTGCGTCGTTCAGCTGGCTGACAAAGCCCCAGGTGCGTCCATGCAAGGCCTTCAGGTGCTGATGCGGGCTGGTGCGCTCGGTAAAGGGCTTCAGCTCCACAAACAGCAAACCGGAGTTTTGCCCACGGCCCGCGAAGTTAAAGCCGTTCACGGCCATCACGCTGTTGACGGTGTCTTTCTCGTTCTCCAGCAAATGCTGGGTCACAGCTTGCAGCACCTGGTCAGTACGTGCAGCGGTGGCATTCGGTGGCAGTTGCACCTGCACAAACAAGGTACCCTGGTCTTCTTCCGGCAAGAAGGCCGTGGGAATGCGGGCAAACAAGGCCACCAGCGCGGCCAGCAGCAGCACATAGATCAACAAGAAGAACTTGTTGCGCTTCAAGATGCCTTCCACGCCAATCGCGTAGCCACTGGCACCGGCATTGAACACACGGTTGAACCAGGCAAAGAACTTGGCCGGTTTTTTACCGGGCTCTGGCGCTTTCAAGATGGTGGCGCACAGCGCGGGCGTAAACACCAGCGCAACCAGCACCGACAGCGACATGGCCACTGCAATGGTGATGGCGAACTGGCGGTAAATGACACCGGTCGAGCCATCCATGAAAGCCATGGGCACGAACACGGCAGAAATCACCACACCAATACCCACCAGTGCGCCAGAGATCTGGCCCATGGATTTGATGGTGGCGTCTTTGGCGGACAGATGCTCATCGTGCATCAGGCGTTCAACGTTCTCGACCACCACGATGGCATCGTCCACCAGCAGGCCAATGGCCAGCACCATGGCAAACATGGTCAGCAAGTTGATGGTGAAACCTGCTGCCAGCAGCACCCCAAAGGTGCCCAGCAGCACCACGGGCACGGCCAGCGTAGGAATGATGGTGGCGCGCACGCTCTGCAAAAACAGCAGCATGACCAGGAACACCAGCACAATGGCTTCGACCAGGGTACTCACCACCGAGTCGATCGACACCTGCACCACAGGGGCGGTGTCATACGGGTAGACCACCTTCACGCCAGGCGGGAAGTTGGGCTCCAAACTGGCAATCGTGGCACGCACCGCGGCAACCGACTCCAGCACGTTTTCACCCGTCGCCAAACGCAGCGCCAATGCGGCAGACGGCTGGCCGTTGTACTTGCTGGAGATGGCGGTGAACTGGCCACCCAGCTCCACATCCGCAACGTCTTTGAGGCGCACTTGCGCGCCATTGGACTTGACCTTGAGCATGATCTCGCGGAACTCATCCGCCGTCTTCATGCGTGTTTTACCCAGTACCGTGGCTTGCAGTTGCACCTTGTTGTTGAGCGTGGGCAAACCACCCAGCGAACCTGCCGAAACCTGCACGTTCTGCCCCTGCACCGCAGCGATCACATCGCTGGGTGTCAGCTGGTGGGCGTTGAGCTTGGCGGGGTCCAGCCAGATGCGCATGGCATATGCCGAACCGAACAGGGTGAAGTCACCCACACCCTTGGTGCGCGAAACCGGATCCTGGATGTTGGAGGCAATATAGTCCGCCAAGTCTTCGCTGTTCATGGCGCCGTCTTCGGACACCAAGCCCGCCACCAGCATGAAGTTCATCTGGTATTTGGCCACGCGAATGCCTTGTTGCTGCACTTCCTGCGGCAGCATGGGTGTAGCCAGATTCAGCTTGTTTTGTACCTGCACCTGGGCAATATCGGGGTCCGTACCTTGCTCGAAGGTGACCACAATTTGCATGGAACCGTCCGACTCACTGGACGAGGTGATGTAGCGCAGGTTATCCAGCCCGTTGAGCTGCTGCTCAATCACCTGCACCACCGTGTCTTGCACGGTTTGGGCAGAGGCGCCGGGGTAGGTGACCGAAATGGCAATGGCTGGAGGGGCCACATCCGGGTATTGGCTGACGGGCAGGGCCTTGATGGCCAACGCCCCCGCCAGCATGACCACAATGGCCAGCACCCACGCAAAAATGGGGCGGTTGATAAAGAACTTGGACATCGCGTTTCCTTATGCGCCCTGCCCAACAGCAGCTGCAGCAGCCGAAGTGGTGCTTGCAGCCGGCGCGTACAGATCCGTCACGATGTCCACGTTCTTGGCGGGCACTGGCGTGACAGGCATTTCACCGCGCAGCTTTTGCAGCCCCTCGGTAATCACTTGCTCACCAGCCTGCAAACCGCCTTCGACCAGCCAGGTATTGCCCACCGTACGCACGGCCTGCACGGGGCGGGGCTTGGCGATCTTGTCGTCACCCACGGCCCACACCATGGCTTGGCCCTGGGTATTGCGCCACACCGCTTGCTGGGGCACCAGCAATGCCGCATCACGCACCGTGGTCTGCACCTGTGCTCGCACGAACATGCCTGGGCGCAGCAAACCATCGGGGTTGGCAAACGTAGCGCGCAAAGTCACCGAACCCGTGCTCTCATCCACATTCATTTCGCTGAACTTGAGCGTGCCTTCCATAGGGTAGGCACTGCCGTCTTCCAGCACCAAGCGCACGCTGGCATTGCCCTTGGCACCGCTCTTGGCGTTCTCCGCCTGCAAGCGCAGGATGTCCGCCATGGACTGCTGCATGTCCACGTGGATAGGGTCCAGTTGCTGCACCGTCGCCATCTCTTGCGACTGCCCCTGGCTGACCAAGGCACCTTCCGTCAC
>JAFAGF010000245.1 GCA_023422975.1 Pseudomonadota bacterium | reverse complement strand
CGACTTGCATGTGTAAGGCATGCCGCCAGCGTTCAATCTGAGCCAGGATCAAACTCTACAGTTCGATCTTGAATTTAAAGTCTTGCGACTCACTCATAAAAACGGAATTGAAGTGAACTTCACTTCTATTTCCATGAGCGTTTGATTTAGTTCCAAAGAACTTGGCAATTCGCCTTCAAACGCCCACACTTATCGGCTGTATCTTTTTAAAGATGTAAACCTGAATTACTTCAGATTTCTTGCTTCGCCGTGATCAGCGAAGCCTTGTATTGTAGCACCAATTTCTTGGCACCTGCAAAAGAATTTTTATTTCTTTTGCTTCGCGTTAACGTTGCGTCAACGGCGAAGAACGCAATTGTATACCGAGTTTTGAAGCCATTTAGGGAAATCCCTTGAATTTCCCTGCAACCGCCTTGCGGCGGTTGCTTGCTCCGCGTTTTAGCCTTGTTGAACCGCTTGCTCCAGCGCATCCACGAACAAGGCAGGCACGTCGCAACCCGTTTGCTGCTGAATCTCCTGGAAGCAAGTGGGGCTGGTGACATTGATTTCTGTGACCTTGTCGCCAATCACGTCCAAGCCCACCAATAGTAAACCCCGCTCCACCAAGACTGGCCCCAGCTTTTGTGCGATGGCACGATCTGTATCACTCAGCGGCTGCGCCACCCCTTTGCCCCCTGCTGCCAGGTTGCCACGCACCTCACCTCCTTGGGGGATACGTGCCAAGCAATAAGGCACGGGCTTGCCGCCAATGATGAGAATGCGCTTGTCGCCCTGCGCAATCTCGGGCAAGAACTTTTGCACCATGACGCTGGTGGAGCCCTGCTGGTTCAAGGTTTCAATGATGGAGCCCAGATTCATCCCATCAGGCCCGACACGGAAGATGCCCATACCCCCCATGCCATCCAGCGGCTTCAAAATAATGTCTTGGTGCTGCGCATGGAAGGCACGAATGTCTTGCGGGTTGCGCGTGATCAGCGTAGGACCCAAGACCTCAGGGAACTCCATCACTGCCATCTTCTCAGGGTGCTCACGCAAGGCGGCAGGTTTATTGAACACCTTGGCGCCTTCACGCTCTGCTTGGCTGAGCATGTGGGTGGCGTAAAAGAACTCGCTATCAAAGGGCGGATCTTTGCGCATCAGCACGGCATCAAACGCTGCGATTGGCTGCTGGGCAACTGCCACTTCCTCAAACCAGACCTGGGCGTCGCCCGTCAGGCGAATCTGACGCACCTGCACCATGACTTTGCCACCCACCTGCCAGTTCATGTCCTTCGGCTCCGCCGCAAAGATCGTATGGCCACGTTGCTGCGCCTCACGCATCATGGCAAAGGTGGTGTCTTTTTTGGTGTTGAAAGATTCCAGCGGATCGGCAACGAAAAGAAATTGCATGGCAATCAGGGGGCAACCCCGTTCAATAGAAGAGAGAGTGTATGTTCAGCGTTCAGTTGTACGCCAAGGTTTGTACTGTTGCACAAACAAGGCCAAACTGCCGGCGACCACGCCCCAAAAGGCAGAGCCCACGCCCGCAATGGCCACCCCGCTCAATGTGACCAAGAAAGTAATGAGTGCGGCCTCCCGGCTGCTGTCTTGCTGCATGGCCACCAGCAGCCCACCGCCAATGCTGCCCAGCAGCGCCAAACCGGCAATCGCCATGACCAGCTCTTTAGGGAATGCTGCCAGCAACCCCGCCACCACCGCACCAAACACCCCCATCAATACATAGAACAGCCCACACCACACAGCGGCGGTATAGCGCTTGGACTTGTCTGCATGCGCTTCAGGCCCCATGCAAATGGCCGCAGTAATGGCCGCCAGGTTCAGGCCATAGGCACCAAAAGGCGCCAAGAGCAGGTTGACCACACCCGTGCCGCCAATCAATTTGGAAATTGGCAGCTCATACCCAGCAGAGCGAATGACTGCCACCCCCGGCAAGTTTTGCGAGGCCATGGTGACCACAAACAAAGGCAGCGCCAAGCTGATGCATGCCTGCCAAGAAAACACGGGGCTGGTCCATTGCGGCATGGCCAGTGACCACTGCACCTGCTCCCAATGCATCAGCCCCTTGCCTGCCGCGTAGGCAATACCGGCCAACAAGGTACACATTACGGCATAGCGCGGCAGCAAACGCCGCGACAGCAGGTACACCAGCAACATGATGAGCACCAGCGGCAGCGCGGTTTGCGCCGACTCAAACACCTGCAGCCCAAACCTAGCCAGCACGCCTGCCAGCAGCGCGGCGGCAATCGATGCGGGAATACGGTCCATCAACTTTTCAAACCAACCACTGAAACCCAGCAACACGATCAAGGCCGCACTGACCATGAAGGCGCCCACGGCTTCCCCCATGCTGAAGCCGCCGGTCAAACCGGCAGCGGCCAAAACGGCAGCGCCGGGCGTGCTCCACGCCACCATGACCGGTTTGCGCAACATCAGCGAAGGTACGGCGCAACACAGCCCGATGCCCCAACCCAGGGCCCACATCCACGAGCTGATCTGCGCGGGCGTGGCCCCAAAGGACTGTGCAGCCTGGAAGACCAGGGCCACCGAGCTGGTCACGCCCACCAACACCGCCACAAAGCCAGCGCTCAAAGCCGACAGGCTGAAGTCTTTGAAAAATTGCATAGCTGCACATTGTGCGCAGGCGCGCTGCGGTGCGCCACCACCAAGGCGTCTTCACACCCCGGCAGACGCAAAAAAAGCGCGGGGCTGGCACCACGCGCTTTAAAAAGTGAGCTGCTTGCGCTTGATTTGCAAGGATTTCAGATAGATAACTATCTACAACCGAGCAAGTACGAGCGCTAACAGCTCTTGTTTTTGCAGAACCACTACATACCACCCTGCCTGCTTTAGTCGTAGACCTCGGCTTCGGGGTTGGTGGCTTCCAGCTCATAGCTGGCGGCCAGCATGGCCAAGCGGGCAATCACGCCATACATATAGAAGCGGTTGGGCGCGCTGGCACCGGGGTGCATGCCGGGCTGGGGCATGTGGTTGCTGTGCGCAAATGCCAAAGGCACGTAGCTGGAGCCGGGGGCATTCAGGTTCTCGTCCACGCCGCGCTCGGGGTGCATGCGGTAAAAGCCGCCGACCACGTAACGGTCCAGCGTGTACACCACAGGCTCTGCCACGGCGTCGTGCATGCGCTCGGAGGTCTGCACCCCTTCCTGGATGATGAAGTCTTGCACCGGCAGGCCATCTTTGATGATGCCCATCTTGTTGCGTGCCTTCTTGGTCAGCTCTTCTAGCTCCTTGGCGTCGCGCACGGTCATCACGCCCATACCGTACGTGCCGTTGTCAGCCTTGACGATGGCAAACGGCTTTTCCTTGATGCCGTATTCCTTGTATTTACGGCGCACTTTGGTCAGCAACGCGTCGACCTGCGCAGACAAGTTGTCCATGCCCACGCCTTCGTTGAAGTCCAACTGCTCGACCTTGGCAAACAGGGGATTGATCAGCCAGTGGTCAATGCCCAGCAACTTGCCAAAACGCTTGGCCACTTCTTCATAACTTTGGAAATGGCGGCTCTTGCGGCGCACGCTCCAGCCTGCGTGCAGCGGTGGCAGCAGGTACTGCTCATACAGCTCTTCCAGAATGCCGGGCGCACCTGCAGACAGGTCGTTGTTCAGCAAGATGGTGCACGGGTCAAAGTGCTTCAGACCAATGCGGCGTTTGGTACGCAGCACTGGCTCCAGCACCACCACTTCGCCATTGGGCAACTTCAGCTCGGTTGGCTTCTTGATGTCGGGGCTGATCGAGCCTAACCGCGCATTCAAGCCCGCCATCTTGAAGATGCGCTGCAACTGCGCCAGGTTGCTCAGGTACGAGGGGTTGCGGTTGTGGTTCTCCGGAATGATCAGGAGGTTGCGCGCCTCAGGGCAAATTTTTTCAATCGCCGCCATGGTGGCCTGCACGGCCAAGGGCAGCATCTGGTCGGTCAGATTGTTCCAGTTACCGGGAAACAGATTGGTATCCACTGGCGCCAGCTTGAAACCCGAATTGCGGATATCCACCGAGCTGTAAAAAGGCGGCGTGTGCTCCATCCACTCCAGCCTGAACCAGCGTTCAATAGCGGGCATGGAGTCGATGATGCGCTGCTCTAACTCGTTGATCGGGCCGGTCAAAGCGGTGATGAGATGTGGAACCATGTATGTCCTCGAACGACGGTGGTTATGTAATTGTAGGTAATCGCTGCAAACTTAAGTGTTTACCCTTATGCCCCGAATCATACGCATGTGCTCACTCACCTGCGCCAGAATGCCGGAGTCAAAAGGGCGAGAAAGCTCAAAATCTCCAACCGTCCCAACAACATACCCAACGTGCAAACCCAGATTTGAAAGTCTGTCAGCGTGGCATATGAAGAGGTTGGCCCAATGCTTCCGAGCCCCGGCCCCAAGCAGTGCACACTGGCGATGGCAGCGGAAAAGGCCGTCACAGGGTCCAAATCCGTCAGCATCAACACCATGCTGAGCAGCACAATCGTGCCGCCATACACGAGCATAAAGGCCAAAACCGCAAAAATCATGCGGTTATCCACAACACGTCCACCCAATACCACGGGTTGTACCGCGCGCGGGTGCACCAGCCGTGTCAGTTCACGCCGCGCTTGGCTGAACAAAATCAGCATACGCATCATTTTGATGCCACCACCGGTAGAGCCTGCACTGGTGGCCATGCCCGACAAAATCAGCATGAACACCGGCGCAAACACGGGCCATGTCAGATAGTCGGTTGTTGCAAAACCTGTGGTGGTCGCCACCGACACCGTATTGAACATGCCATAGCGCAAGGCATCCAGCGGGCCGTAAATGCCTTTCACCCAGAGCAGCAGCGCCACAAACAGGCTGCCAATCAACAGCACACCGACCGTGGCGCGCATTTCCGGGTCGTGCCAGAAGCCTCGCCAATTGCCTTTGCGCATCGCCACAAAGTACAACGCAAAGTTGCAACTGGCCGCCACCATAAAGACAAAAGCAATGGCCTCCAGCAGCGGGGACTGGAAGTAGGCAAAGCTCGCATCGTGCGATGACAACCCACCCAGGCTGACGGTGGTGAACATGTGCATCAGCGCATCCAGCGGCGTCATGCCCCCTAGCCAGAACGCCAGGAAACAGCTGATAGAGAACACCGCATACACCCCCCACAAGCCCTTGGCCGTACCCGTAATGCGCGGCGTGAGTTTGGTGTCTTTGACGGGGCCCGCCGCTTCTGCGCGAAACAGCTGACTGGCACCCACCCCCAGCAAAGGCATGATGGCCACAGCCAGAATCAAAATTCCCATGCCCCCGATCCACTGCAAAAAAGTGCGCCAGATATTGAGGGACACCGGCAAGGTATCCAGATGGTTGAGCACGGAGGCCCCTGCCGTCGTCAGCCCTGAAACGGCTTCAAAGTAGGCATGGGTGAATGACAGGTCTTGCCCCATCTGGTTGTAGACCAGCATCATGGGCAGTGCCGCACTCAAAGGCAGACACACCCACACCAGCGTCACCAAAATTACCCCATGGCGCGGCTGCAGCTCTTGCTTGTGGTGCCGCATGAAGAACCACACCAGCACCCCCACCACGGCTGTGACCAGCATGGAGGCGGGCCAGGCCTGCCACATGCCGTCTTGCCAGAACCACGACACCGCCAGCGGCACATTCATGCTGAGGGCAAAAAACACCATCAGCACGCCCAGCACGCGTAAGACAGGAAAGAGATCGCGCATGCGCTGCCTTTGCCCTTAGAAGAAGGTCGCACTCACGCGGAATAAGCGCTCAACCTCTTGCACCAGACGCTTGTTCGGCAGGAAGAACACCACATGGTCATTGCTCTCAATCACCGTATGGCTGCGCGGGATGATGACCTCAGGCTCGGAGCCTTCGGTCTGCGCACGAATGTCCTCCGTATCGGGCAGGCCCCGAATGATCAGGCCAATGTGTACCTCATGCGGCAACTTTAGGTCACCCACCTTGCGCCCCACCACCTTGGAGCTTTTGCGGTCGCCGCGCGCCACAATCTCCAGCGCCTCGGCTACGCCCCGGCGCAGGCTGTGCACCGCCTGCACATCACCCTTGCGCACGTGGGCCAGAAACTCTCCCAGCATGGCTTGGGCTGGCGAGAGCGCAATATCGATTTGCGTGCCGTGCATCAAGTCGGCGTAGCTGCGGCGGTTGATCAGCGCCAGCACGCGCGTAGCGCCCATGCGCTTGGCCAGCAAGCTGGCCATGATGTTGTTCTCATCGTCTTCCGTCAGCGCCAAGAACAGGTCAGTTTCATCGACGTTCTCATCCGCAAACAAATCTTCGTCGGTCGGGTTACCTTGTAGCACCAGCACCTCGCTGGGCAGCACCGATGCCAGCAACTCACAGCGCCGAGGTTCGTTTTCGATGATTTTGATATTGAAGTCCTTGGACTCTGCCGAGAGCTCTTGCGCCAGCTGCAAGCTGACTTGCCCGCCCCCTGCTATCAAAATACGGCGCACCATGCGCGCCTTTTGGTCGCTGGGGCGGTGAAAAGCATCCAACACCTCTTTCAAGTGCTCGCTGGCTGCCAGCACAAAAACTTCATCACCAGGTTCAATGCGCGTAACACCATCACAGCGCACAAAACGGTCGGGTTCATCCGCAAAGCGGCGGTAAATGGCCACAATGCGCAGCCCCAGCTCTGGGTTGTGCATGCGCAAATCCCCAATTCGCATGCCCACCGCAGGTGCCCCCAGTCGCGCGCGCACCGAGGACAGGCAGGCACGCCCCCCTGCAAACTCACGCACCTGCAAAGAATCTGGGTACTCAATCAGCTTACGGATATAGCGGGTCAGCGAGGCTTCGGGGCAAATGATGGCATCGACAGCAAAGCCCTCCGGCCCCATCAACGGCTGGTTGATGTCAAACCCCGAAGAACGCACACGCGCCACCCGGGTGGTAATGCCAAAGACCATGTGTGCAATCTTGCAGCACACCAAATTGGTCTCATCTTGCGCGGCACAGGCAATCAGCAAATCGGTGTCGGCGGCCCCGGCTTCCGCCAGCACCTGCACATCAATGCCATTGCCTACCACCCCGCGCAGGTCAAAACGTTCTTGCAGCTCTGCCAAGCGCTGCGCATCGGTGTCGATGACCGTGATGTCGTTGCGCTCCGAGACCAGGCTCTCCGCCACGCTGTAACCCACACGGCCCGCACCCAAAATAATGATCTTCATGCACTGTCCTTGGTCTTGTCGCGCATGCAAAAGAAAAGGCAGCCGAGGCCGCCTTTGCATTGTGTACCTATGGCTTAGCCGCGCACGTCACCTTCGCCCAACACCACGTATTTGAGCGAAGTTAGGCCTTCAATGCCTACCGGCCCACGCGCATGGAACTTGTCGGTGCTGATGCCGATCTCCGCACCCAAGCCATATTCAAAGCCATCCGCAAAGCGCGTGCTGGCATTGACCATGACGCTGGACGAGTCCACTTCGCGCAAAAACTTCTGCGCATGCACATGGTCGCGCGTCAGAATGGCTTCCGTGTGGCCGCTGGAGTACTGGTTGATGTGCGCAATCGCGGCATCTACGCCATCCACCACCTTCACGCTGATGATGGGTGCCAGGTATTCCTCGCTCCAATCCGCTTCCGTCGCTTCGGCCAACTGAAGGCCTTGCACGGCACGCAAGATGGCCAGCGATTCAGGGCAACTGCGCATTTCCACGCCCTTGGCGGCAAAGATTGCGCCAATCTGGGGCAGAAAT
>JAFAGF010000244.1 GCA_023422975.1 Pseudomonadota bacterium | reverse complement strand
TTGGCCATGGCCAGCACCAAGTTGCCGATTTGCACGGCATCCGGCAAGGCTTCCCAGAAGTACGCGGCAGAAATCCCCATGGTCAAATCCGCCGCCAGCATGCCGCCCCCCAACGCTGCCAGCGTGGTCCACAGGCTGATCAATGGCATGGCCAGCGCCAGCGCCAAGGCTCGCGGCATGACCAGGCGAAAACCGTGGCGAATGCCCATGACCTGCATGGCATCCAGTTCTTCCGTCACACGCATCACGCCAATTTGCGCCGTAATCGCGGAGCCCGAGCGCCCTGCCACCAAGATGGCGGCCAGCAGCGGCCCCAGCTCCCGGATCAGCGAAATGCCCAAGATGTCCACAATAAAGGCCTCGGCCCCAAACTGACGCAGCTGCAGTGCCATCAAATAAGCCAGCACCACCCCAATCAGAAAGCCCACCAGCGCCGTAATCGGTAGTGCCGTGGCCCCCATGCTGTAGAGGTGGCCCGAAAAATCCCGCCACGGGCCTTTGCGCGGGTTGCGCAGCAAATGCCCCAGATCAAGCGTGAGCTGCCCAATCAGTTGCACCAGGTGCTGAAAATGGCCCAGCGCCCGCAGCACCAACAGCCCCAGTTGGTTGACGCGCCCCATCCAGCCCAGCTTCTGGGGGGCAGGCACGGGGGCCTGGCGGAACGTGGCAATGCGTGCCAGCATGGCTTTTTGCGCTTCGCTGGCTTTGAGTCTGGTGGGCCACGCCTGCTGCCAGTGGTTCCACAGCAACTGTGCGCCAATGTGATCCAACCAGTCGAGCGGCTCCAAGTCCCAGCCTTGGTCAGGGCCCGCAGGGTGTTGGTGCAGCGCTTTTTGCACCGCCTCCCAGTCAGCACGCTGCCCCAATTCCGCCGCCCCCCAGCGCCCCTGCAGTTGCACCCATGCACCCTCGTGGTCCGAGGTGAGGTGTACGCGGGGGGTGCTGTCTTTCATAGTGCGGTGAAGAGCCAAATTGCCTAAAGCTTACAAGCATTCTGCACAGACGCCGAAGGTGCAGCACCAGCGCGCCTGTCAGCGAGGGTGGCACACCGCCGTGAAAAAGTCAGCCATGGACTACACGCTTTCCCTATCGACAGACGGCACCAGCCCTCCAAAATGCTTGCAGCAGCCCCACCCCGGAGGCTTGTTGACCGCCAGGACTGCGCACACCATGAGCGAAACCACATTCGACTACATCATTATTGGGGGCGGCACTGCGGGCGCCTTGCTCTGCAACCGCCTGAGCGCAGACCGCAATGTGCGGGTGCTGTTGCTGGAGGCCGGGCGCAAAGACGACTACCACTGGATCCACATCCCCGTGGGGTATTTGCACTGCATCGGTAACCCGCGCACCGACTGGCTCTACCAGACGGAGGCCGACGCCGGCCTCAATGGCCGCAGCCTGCGCTACCCCCGTGGCAAAACACTGGGCGGTTGCTCCAGCATCAACGGCATGATTTACATGCGTGGCCAGGCGCGTGACTACAACCAATGGGCCCACCTGACCGGCGACGACGCCTGGAACTGGGACAACGTGCTGCCCGCCTTCAAGCGCCACGAAAGCCACTGGCGGCTCGATGAAGGCCAGCCGCAAGATGCCAGCTTTGCCGCGCTGCACGGCAGCAAGGGCGAATGGCGCGTGGAAAAGCAGCGCCTGCGTTGGGACATCCTGGATGCCTTCTCCGAAGCCGCGCAGCAAGCAGGCATTCCCGCCACGCCCGACTTCAACACCGGCCACAACGAAGGCGTGGGCTACTTTGAGGTCAACCAAAAAGACGGCCTGCGCTGGAACACCGCCAAAGCCTTTTTGCGGCCCAAGTGCTATGGCCGCCCCAACTTTGAGATGTGGACCATGGCGCAAGCCATGCGCCTGATCACCGAAAAACAGGCCGATGGCTCGGTGCGCTGCACCGGCGTGAATGTGTGGACGGGCGACGGCATGGAGCATGTCACCGCCACCGAAGAGGTGATCGTCTGCGCCGGGGCCATCAACTCGCCCCAGCTGCTGCAGCTGTCGGGCATTGGTCCGGCCGATGTACTGCATGCCAAAGGCATTCCGGTGGTGCATGACCTGCCGGGCGTCGGCGCCAATTTGCAAGACCATCTGCAAATTCGCTCGGTCTACAAAATCAGCGACGCCCCCACGCTCAACACCCTGGCCGCCACGCGCCTGGGCAAGCTGCGCATTGGCTGGGAATACCTGCTGCACCGCACCGGCCCCATGAGCATGGCACCCTCGCAGCTGGGCGCTTTCACACGCAGCCGCCCTGAGCTGGAGCACCCCAATTTGCAATACCACGTGCAGCCGCTGTCGCTGGACGCGTTTGGCGAGCCACTGCACGGCTTCCCGGCATTCACCGCCAGTGTCTGCAACCTCAACCCCACCAGCCGCGGCACGGTGCAAATTCGCAGCCCCAACTTTGAAGATGCCCCGGCCATTGCGCCCAACTACCTGAGCACCGCCGAAGACCAGCGCGTGGCAGCCGAGAGCCTGCGCGTGACGCGCCACATCGTCAGCCAGTCAGCGCTGGCGCGCTACAACCCGCAAGAGTTCAAGCCGGGCACGCAGTACCAGACCGATGAGGAGCTGGTGCGCCTGGCGGGCGACATTGCCACCACCATCTTCCACCCCGTGGGCACCACCAAGATGGGGCGTAACACCGACCCGATGGCGGTGCTGGACAGCCGCTTGCGCGTGCGCGGCGTACAGGCACTGCGCGTGGTGGATGCCGGTGCCATGCCCACCATCACCAGCGGCAACACCAACAGCCCCACGCTGATGCTGGCCGAAAAAGCCGCGCAATGGATTCGCGCCGACCACAAAGCGCGCCACGGCCACAGCACCCCCCCCCCTGCGCAGGCCGCACCGCAGGTGGATGCCGAGGCGCATTCGCTCACGCTGTGAGTCTTTAAAAAAGAGAGCTACTTGCGCTGATGCTGCCTTAGTTTTCACATGAAAACCATAGAAATCCAAGCAAACACCAGCGCTAGCAGCTCTCTTTTTTTAGATCACCAACGCCTGCATCCCCAGCTTCACCCTACACGCAGGGCAACCGCACGCAGACATTCCTGCACCACATGCAGCCAACCGCCTGCGCTGCGTCGCGACAGCGGATCAGCACCCACCCGCCTGCGGGCTAGCGCAGCCCGCCGATGTAGCGGCCCGCTGCTTCCGGCGGCCCCTCAGCTGCGGCAGCAGGGGTGGTTGCAGGTGATGGCGCACTGGCCTGCGGCGCGCGCGGCGCAAGGCGCTCCAGCAGCGGTGTGGCCGGTGGCTTGCGCGCTGCTGGGGCATCGATGTGGGCCTCCAGCTTGTCCGCCAACTCGGCCAAGGCCGCATCACTATCTTCCAGTGCCTTGGCACGCGCCACCCGCACGATTTCGCGCGCATAACTATCGTTGACCGCCATCCAGTCGGTATCGGTCACGCGCCCTGCCTTGCGGCGCAGCGCCACATGCAAATGCGCGGCCACGGCCATGCGTTCATTGCTGCTCATCGCTTGCCTCCTTGCTCGGCCATGCCTGGGCCTTTACGGGCCCACGTGCTCGCGGTGTTCGCTGATATCCAGCCCCTGTTGCTCGTCCGGCAGTTCCACACGCACCGGAATGCAGCGGTCCGTCACCCACATCAGCACGCAGGTGGCTGCAAAGCTAAAGGCCGCCACGGCCACCACCGCCACGGTTTGCGCCAGCACATTGCCCTGCACCCCCGAAATGGCACTGCTGGCCAATACCCCCGTCAGGATAGAGCCCACCATGCCGCCCAAACCGTGCACACCAAACACGTCCAGCGCATCATCAGCGCCCAGCCAGCGCTTCAAGCCCGTGGCACCCCAGTAGCAGACCAAGCCCGCGATAGCGCCAATCAGCAGCCCTGCACCCATGCCCACAAAGCCAGCGGCCGGCGTCACCGCCACCAGCCCGGCCACCAAACCTGAACACAGCCCCAGCAGCGATGCCCGGCGGCGCAGCAGCCACTCGCCCGCTGCCCAGCCCAATGCACCCCCGGCAGCCGCCAAATGCGTAACCACCATGGCCAGCGCCGCGCGCCCATCGGCCGCCAGCGCAGAGCCACCGTTGAAACCAAACCAGCCCACCCACAGCAGGCATGCGCCCATCAGGGTCCAGCCCAGGTTGTAGGGCTGAAAAGCCTCTTTGCCATAGCCATGGCGCTTGCCCAGATAACAGGCGCAGGCCAGCCCTGCAGCCCCCGCATTCACGTGCACCACAGCACCGCCCGCAAAATCCAACGCCCCCATGCGTGCCAGCCAGCCGCCCGGCTCCCACACCCAGTGGGCCACGGGCACATACACCAGCAGGCTCCACAGCGCCATGAACAGCATCAACGCACCAAAGCGCATGCGCTCCACCAGGGCGCCCACAATCAAGGCGGCCGTGATGATGGCAAACGTCAGCTGAAACAAGGCATAGGCCGCTTCCGGGATGTGCGGCGCCATATGACTGACGGCCACCTGCTGCGCCGCCAGCTGGTACTCCAGCCCCGTAAACCACAGACGCTCCAGACCGCCCAGCCAGCGCGTACTGGGCGTAAAAGCCAGCGAATACCCCACCGCAAACCACACCACACTGACCACACAGGCCGCGCCCAGCACGGCTGCCAGCGTGTTCAGCACATTCTTGCGCCGCACCATGCCGGCATAAAACAGTGCCACCCCCGGCAAGCTCATCAACAGCACCAGCGTGGCCGCCACCAGCACCCATGCGGTATCAGACCCCTGAATGTCCGCAAACCCCACCATCTGCTGCGCCTGCGCGCCCAGCGGCAGCGCCAGCAGTGCGCCCCAGCCCCACCATCTGCACAGCTTGCTTCGCATCTCCATGTCGACCTCCCCGTGGATTTTTTGGTGCAGGCCTTCAAGCACAAGCCATGCCTGCGCATGCGACGCATGCATGTCCCTGCGCACCGCCAGCTGCAGCGCAACTTGTCAGACAGCACACCCACCACTTGCGGGAAATCCCCGATGCACCATCGAGAGGCAAGGCTTACATTCGTTGCACTCTAGCGCGCACCAAGGTGTGGCAGCACGGAGGGCCCGAGGAGACAACTCGATCCACAACCAGACCAATATCTACAAAGCATCCGCCAATGAGATGCCTTTCCAAAGCGCCGGTACCCCCGGCGCTTTTTGTTTGGGCAGGTGACAGCTTTTTGCGGCGTGCCAGCGCACAATGCAGGCCATCATGGAATGGATCTTTGTTTCTCTGGCTTCGGCCCTTGCAGGTTTTGTGGATGCCATCGTGGGCGGTGGCGGGCTGATTCTGGTGCCCGCCATGTTTGCCGCCTTCCCCCACGCAGCGCCTGCCACCTTGTTTGGCACCAACAAAAGCGCGGCTGTCTGGGGCACGGCCATGTCCACGTGGCAGTACAGCCGCCGCATCTCCATCACCTGGACCACGATCACACCCGGCATCATTGCCGCGGGGGTGGGCGCCTTCATCGGTGCATGGGCCGTCACCCTGGTCAACCCGGACTTTCTGCGCAAGCTGCTGCCCTTCATCTTGCTGGGCGTGCTGATCTACACGCTGGCCAAAAAAGAGCTGGGCCGCGAACACGCACCGCACCACAGCGTGCGCGCCACGCAGTGGCTCACCGCTGCCATCGGCTTGGTGATTGGTTTTTATGACGGCTTCTTTGGCCCCGGTACCGGCAGCTTTTTTGTGTTTTTGCTGGTACGCCTGCTGGGCTATGACTTTTTGAATGCCTCCATCAACGCCAAGCTGATGAACGTCACCACCAACGTCGCTGCCATCGCGCTGTTTGCGATGAAAGGCCATGTCTGGTGGCACTTTGCCGTTCCGCTGGCCGTGGCCAATGTGCTGGGCAGCGTGCTCGGCACCTGGATGGCCCTGCGCCACGGCGCGGGCTTTGTGCGCGTGATCTTCATCGTGGTGGTCAGCCTGCTGATTCTCAAAACCGGCTGGGATGCCTTTGGGGCATAGCCGCGCTGCGGCCCCTGTCCGGCATAAAGCCATCGGGGCTGCTCCAGTGTCCTTCTGCAACAAAGAAGGCTGACTTCTATAATCACGAGCTGCTTTCGCCCTCAGGTCGCCCCATTTCGGTGCACTCAACGCACCGCTGATCGGGTGGCACAGCTGGCACCGTGTGCCCGGCTGTGGCCCCTATGTTTCCGCGCCGCGTGGTGCGTGCGGAGGCTCCAAGCGCTTGGAGCCGGGGGCCGGACCCTGCGACTGTCTCCAGGAACTTCTCATGAAACGCATTTCCGTGATCGCCGCTGCCGCACTGGCAGTATTGGCTGCTACTGGTGCCCACGCCCGTAGCTTGGACGCCATCCAAAAGGACGGTACCCTCCGTGTGGCCACCGAGGGCTATTACGCCCCCTTCGCCTACTTTGAAGGCAAAAAGCTGACCGGTTTCGAAGTGGATTTGACCGAGCTGATGACCCAGAAGATGGGCCTGAAGCTGGAGTGGAAAACCATTTCTTTCGACGCGCTGCTCACCGGCCTCAAGCAAGACCGCTGGGATCTGGTCATCTCCTCGCACGGCATCACACCCGAGCGTGAAAAAGCCGTCACCTTCACCTTGCCCCACTACTGCTCCGGCGCACAGGTGATCTCGACCGACGCAGCGATTAAGGGTGCCAAGGATTTGAGCGGCAAGACCGTCTCGGCCCAAACCGGCACCACCTATCTGGACTACGTGCAAAAGAACGTAGCCGGCGTGAAACGCGTGGTGAACTTCCCCACCAACGAAGCCGCCATGAACGCGCTGATGACCAAGCGCGCCGATGCCTGGGTGACCGAGCGCTTCTTGGCCAAGGAAATGCTGCAAAAGAACCCCAAGATCAAGTTCCACCAGGGCGAATTGCTGTTTGTGGAAAAGATCGCCGCCGCGGTCGCCAAGGACAACAAGCCTTTGGCTGACGCGTGGAACAAGGCTTTTAACGAGGCCTTGCAGGACGGCAGCTACGCCAAAATCTCGCAAAAGTGGTTCCAGGAAGACATTCGTTGCCCTGAGTAACCCCGCGAACGGGCGGCGTGTGCAGGTGCCATAACGATGGTGCATGCACGGCTGCCAACGCCCTGCCCACCTTCGGCAGGGCGTTTTTTGTTTGACCAACCCCGCTTTTCCTATGCTTACCGCCCTCTGGCCCTCCCATTGGAGCCGTCCACAGCGCAGCAATGCCACCCTCATCACCGCCTTGTTGCTGATGGTGGTTGTCGTTTCTTTGCTGGGTGACTTGCTCAGCCTGATGCCCGAACCCATTGGCGACCACGCGGCCGAATTTGCCGACGGTGCGCGTACCACGCTGTACCTCACCCTCATCAGCGGTGCTGTGGGCCTGCTGCTGGGCGTGGTCGCTGCATTGGCCCGCACTTCGGGCAATGCGCTGTTGCGCTCCATCGCGAGCACCTACATCTGGGTCATTCGCGGCACACCGCTGCTGGTGCAGATTCTGTTCATGTACTTTGCCCTGCCCGTGCTGGTGCCGTGGCTGAGTCTGCCGGACTTTGCCGCCGCCTGCGTGGCGCTGTCGCTCAACGTGGGCGCCTACAACGCCGAAGCCGTGCGTGCCGGCCTGAATGCCGTACCCCGTGGCCAGGCCGAAGC
>JAFAGF010000240.1 GCA_023422975.1 Pseudomonadota bacterium | reverse complement strand
AGCTCCTCAAAAAGAAGCAGTAGCCGCGAAGTAATCACAGCCACAGCGGTGGCGCAGGCCCAGCCCGCCACCGCACTGCTTCTCCAGCGAACAAGATTGAAGGAATAGAGATCATGGGAAAAACCACTGGCTTCATGGAATACGACCGCATCGAAGAGGGCTACCTGCCCGTGGCGGAGCGTGTGAAGAACTACAAAGAATTTGTCATTGCACTCACCCCCGAGCAAGCCAAGATCCAGGGCGCGCGCTGCATGGACTGCGGCACGCCTTTCTGTAACAACGGTTGCCCCATCAACAACGTGATTCCGGACTTCAATGATCTGGTCTACCGAGGTGACTGGGCCAATGCCATCAAGGTGCTGCACAGCACCAACAACTTTCCGGAGTTCACCGGCCGCATCTGCCCCGCACCCTGCGAAGCCGCTTGCGTGGTGAACATCAATAACGCGCCCATCGGCATCAAGTCGATCGAGCACGCCATCATCGACCGTGCTTGGGAAGAGGGCTGGGTTAAACCCCAGCTGCCCAAGACGCAGACGGGCAAGAAGGTGGCTGTGGTCGGTGCAGGCCCTGCGGGTTTGGCCGCTGCCCAGCAGCTGGTACGTGCTGGCCACGATGTGACTTTGTTTGAAAAGAACGACCAAGTTGGTGGCCTGCTACGCTACGGCATTCCGGACTTCAAGCTGGACAAGGCCAATATCGACCGCCGTGTCGAGCAGATGGTGGCCGAGGGCTTGAAGATTCGCACCGGCGTGCTGGTGGCGGGCAAGGAAGGCTTGGGTGAAGGCAGCAAGGTGACCAACTGGGCCACCGAAACCATCGCCCCTGAAACCCTGATGGCCGAGTTTGACGCCGTGCTGCTGACCGGCGGCGCTGAGCAATCGCGTGACCTGCCTGTGCCCGGCCGTGAGCTGAAGGGCGTGCACTTTGCGATGGAGTTCCTGCCCCAGCAAAACAAGGTGACGCGCGACGGCAAACTCAAGGGCCAGATCCGCGCCGACGGCAAGCACGTGGTGGTGATTGGCGGTGGCGACACCGGCTCTGACTGCGTGGGCACCTCCAACCGCCATGGCGCAGTCAGCGTGACCCAGCTGGAGTTGATGCCCATGCCGCCCGAGCAAGAGAACAAGCCGCTTGTGTGGCCTTACTGGCCGCTGAAGCTGCGCACCAGCTCCAGCCACCAAGAAGGTTGCGAGCGCGAGTTCGCCATCGGCACCAAGGAGTTCATTGGCGAAAAGGGCCAGCTGACGGCCGTCAAAACCGTTCGCTTGGAGTGGAAGGACGGCAAGATGACCGAAGTGCCGGGCTCTGAGCAGGTCATCAAGGCTGACCTGGTGTTCTTGGCCATGGGCTTTGTCAGCCCCGTACAAACCGTGCTGGACGCCTTTGGCGTGGACAAAGACCCGCGCGGCAACGTCAAGGCCTCGACCGAAGTGGTGGGCGGCTACGCCACCAGCGTGCCCAAGCTGTTTGCCGCGGGCGACGTGCGCCGTGGCCAGAGCTTGGTGGTGTGGGCCATTCGCGAAGGCCGCCAGGCGGCGCGTGCGGTGGATGCGTTTTTGATGGGTGCGACCACGCTGCCGCGCTGATCTGAGATGTTCAATGGTTCCAACTTGTTGGGCGCCTTCGGGCGCCCTTTTTTATTGGCGAAGAGAGGCATCGCCGGTGTGTATCTAAAAAGTGAGCTTATAGCGCTGGTAAAACAATGTTTTCGAATACTTTTAATGGTTAAAGCATTGGTTTTGTTGCGCAGGAAGCTATTGTTTTTAATTAGCGCAGCAGCATCAGCTGCGGCACCATGTCTGCACCGCAGTACACCACGGCGTTCTGGTTCCATTGCTGGCCCCAGGCGCGGGCGGTGCTGGCGCTCATGCCCCAGACCAGCACGCTGTCTTCGCCGGGCCAATGTCCGGCGGGGTCATGGCCGCGTCCATCCAGCCACGACCAGCCTGCGCGCTGCAAAGCCTCGCGCAGCTGGGCCATGCGGCGTGCATTGAGGTGGTCAGGCAGCAATTCTCCCAGTGGATTGCAGGCGGTCAGGTAGGTTGCGCACTGTACGGCGTGGCGCTGGTAGAAGGCTGCCAATGCAGGTTGCACCTGGCCCAGCTGTAAAAACCAGTCGTAGGGCTGAACGCGGTAGTGGGCCGCGTGATAGGCGTGCAGCAGGGGTTCGGGTAAAACGGTATCGGCCATAAAAAGGTGTCTCTAAGGCGCGGGCATGTGGTTTGCATGCGTGGTTATGGCCCAGACAGGTAGCAACCGGGGCTTGTCTGCGCGACAATAACGGATTCGGCCATTGCGGCATACAGCACTGCGGGTTTACGCGTAGCGCTGGTTGTGCAGGCCACACCGGTTTTTCCACCTCAACTTTGAAGCCATGAAAAAACGCACCCTTCTCGCATCGCTGGCCCTGACCGCCATCCTCGCTGCTTGCGGCAAGTCTGAACCTGCTGCCACCTCTGCTGCCCCTGAAGCAGCGCCTGCACCAGCTGCAGTGACCAAGATCGTGGTGGGTCTGGATGACAACTTCCCCCCCATGGGTTTCCGCGACGAGAAGAACGAACTGGTCGGCTTTGACATCGACATGGCCCGTGAAGCCACCAAGCGTCTGGGCATTGAAGTGGACTTCAAGCCCATCGACTGGAGCGCCAAGGAAGCAGAACTGAACGGCAAGCGCGTGGACGTGCTGTGGAATGGCCTGACCATTCTGGAGTCGCGCAAGCAGCACATCGCTTTTACCGACCCCTATATGGCCAACCGCCAGATCATTATCGTGAAGTCTGGCTCCGACATCACTGACAAGGCGGGTCTGGCAGGCAAGATCGTGGGCGTGCAAGAGTCTTCTTCTGCGGTCGACGCGATGAAGAAGGAAGAAGCTGTGTTCAACAGCTTCAAGGAATTCAAGCAGTTCGGCGACAACATCACTGCACTGATGGATCTGGAGACAGGCCGTCTGGATGCCGTGGTGGTGGACGAAGTGGTGGGCCGTTTTCACGTGGCCAAGAAGCCTGACGTGTACGTGGTGCTGGAAGACAACTTCGGTACCGAAGACTACGGTGTGGGCTTCCGCAAGGAAGACACCGAGCTGCTGGGTAAGGTGAACCAGGCCCTGAAGGACATGAAGGCCGACGGTGCAGCTGCTGAAATTTCCAAGAAGTGGTTCGGTGAAAACATTGTCAAGTAAGCTTCGCGCTTGACCATACACCGGCGTGGCCCGCCTTGGCCACGCCGGTGTTTTTTGTGGGCATGGGTTTTTCCATGCAACGGGGCACCTCGGTGTGCCTGCGACACCCGTTAAGCGGTCGCGCTAAAGGCCTGTTCCATGGATTACGTTATTTCTCTTTTGGGGCCACTGTCGCAAGGCGCGATCGTGACGCTCCAACTCTTTGCCATTACGCTGGCGCTGTCGGTCCCGCTGGGGCTGGTGCTGGCGCTGCTGCGTCTGTCCCGCTTTGCCGGACTGCGTGCATTTGTGGGGGGCTACATCTGGCTGATGCGTGGCACACCGCTGATGCTGCAGATGCTGTTTATTTACTTTGCGCTGCCGTTTGTGCCCGTGATCGGGATTCGTTTTGACGACTACCCGGCTGCCATCGTGGCGTTTACGCTGAACTACGCAGCGTACTTTGCAGAAATTTTTCGTGCTGGCATCCAGTCGATTGACCGGGGCCAGTATGAAGGTGCCAAGGTGCTGGGTCTGAGCTATGCCCAGACCATGCGCCGCATCGTGATTCCCCAAGTGTGGCCGCGCATTTTGCCGCCACTGTCCAATGAGACCATTACGTTGGTCAAGGACACCTCGCTGATTTACGTGCTGGCCTTGAATGACCTGCTGCGCGCCGCGCGCGGCATTGTCCAGCGCGACTTTACGACCACGCCGTTCATCGTGGCCGCTTGCTTCTATTTAGTGATGACCTTGGTGTTGACCTGGGGCTTCCAGTACCTTGAGAAACGCTATGCCAAGTACGACGCCTGATGTGATGATTTCTGCCCAGGGCATCCATAAGGCCTTTGGCGGTAACGAAGTGCTGCGCGGGGTGTCGCTCGATTTGCTGCGCGGTGAGGTGGTGGCCGTGATTGGCCCTTCGGGCTCCGGCAAGAGTACGTTTTTGCGCTGCTTGAACCACTTGGAGACGATTGACCGCGGCACCATCGTGGTGGAAGGTGAGACGCTGGCCCGCTCCGAGGGTGATGCCAAGGCGCACTATGTGGCGGATGCGGAAATCCGCCGCATTGGCCGAAAAATGGGCATGGTGTTCCAGTCTTTCAACCTGTTTCCACACTTGACGGTGCTGGAGAACATCATTGAAGCGCCCCTGCTGGTCAAAAAAATGACGCGCGAAGAGATCGTGCCCAAGGCCGAAGCGCTGCTCAAAAAAGTGGGCCTGCTGGAAAAACGGGACGCTTACCCCAACCGCCTGTCGGGCGGCCAAAAGCAGCGCGTAGCGATTGCGCGTGCGCTGGCGATGGACCCCGACATCATGCTGTTTGACGAACCTACTTCGGCGCTGGACCCCGAGTTGACGGGTGAAGTGCTGCGCACCATGCGTGAGCTGGCCGACGAGCATATGACCATGCTGGTGGTAACCCATGAAATGGGTTTTGCCCGGGAAGTGGCCAACCGCGTGATTTTCATGGATGGCGGCCATATCGTGGAGCAAAACGGTGCGGAGGCCTTTTTTGCCAATCCGCAGCACGAGCGCACCAAGGCCTTCTTGCAAAACATGTTGTAAAAAAACTGCAGCATGGGCTGCAGTTTTTTTAGACCAAAATGCCTTGAAATGCTTGTCTATCAAGCGCTAAAAGCTATATTTTTTAGCACTTTGAGCGGCTTTTTGTGCATTTAGAAACATACAGCGTTGTATGTTTGTTCGCTCTTTCAAGCAGCCAGGCCCGTGGCTTGTCTGCACAATGTCGCCTTTCCCCATTTTTCTTGAGATTTGCACCGCATGAGTCATCCTGCACCTTTAGTGGAGCTGCGCAATGTCACCTTTGGCTATGGTGATCGCACCATCCTGCGCGACGTCTCCCTGCAGGTGCCGCGGGGCAAAGTTACCGCGCTGATGGGAGCTTCTGGGGGGGGTAAGACCACGGTGCTGCGCCTGATCGGCGGTCAAAACAAGGCGCAGCAGGGCCAGGTGCTGGTCAATGGCCAGGATGTGGGCCAAATGAGCAGCAAGCAGCTGTACGCCATGCGCCGCCGCATGGGCATGCTGTTCCAGTTTGGTGCATTGTTCACGGACATGAGCGTGCTGGACAACGTGGCCTTCCCGCTGCGCGAGCACACCCAGCTGTCTGACGACATGATCCGCGACGTGGTGTTGATGAAGCTGCATGCCGTGGGCCTGCGTGGTGCACGTGACCTGATGCCCAGCCAGATTTCGGGTGGTATGGCGCGCCGTGTGGCGCTGGCCCGTGCGATTGCGCTGGATCCAGAGCTCATCATGTATGACGAGCCGTTTGCCGGGTTGGATCCCATTTCGCTGGGCACAGCCGCGCGCTTGATTCGCACCCTCAACGATGCGCTGGGGCTGACCAGCATCTTGGTGTCACACGATGTGGAAGAAACCTTCCATGTCGCCGACCACGTGGTGATTCTGGGGGCGGGCGGTATTGCAGCGCAGGGCACACCCGCGCAAGTGCAGGCCAACCCTGATCCCCTGGTGCAGCAATTTATCCATGCACGCCCAAATGGGCCTGTGCCTTTTCACTATCCGGCACCGAGCTTGGAGCAAGACTTTGGAGGCCGCGCATGAAGGCAGTGGCTGCATTAGGGCGGTGGACACGCTGCCAACTGGTGGCAGTGGGCCAGGCCAGTGCACTGTTTGTGCGTTTGCTGGGCATGCTGCCCGCCACCTTGGGGCGTTTTCGCCTGCTGGGTGATCAGATCCATTTTCTGGGCAATTATTCGCTGGCCATCATTGCCGTCTCCGGCCTGTTTGTTGGTTTTGTGCTGGGTCTGCAGGGGTACTACACCTTGCAGCGCTATGGCTCGGCCGAGGCCTTGGGTTTGCTGGTGGCGCTGTCTTTGCTGCGTGAGTTGGGCCCGGTGGTAACCGCGTTGCTGTTCGCCGGCCGCGCAGGCACTGCATTGACGGCTGAAATCGGTCTGATGAAGGCAGGAGAACAGCTGTCTGCTATGGAAATGATGGCGGTTGATCCCGTGAAACGCATTTTGGCCCCCCGTTTTTGGGCAGGCTTTATTGCCATGCCACTGCTGGCGGCGGTGTTTTCTGCTGTGGGCGTGATGGGCGGCTGGCTGGTGGGCGTGGTGATGATCGGTGTCGATGGCGGTGCGTTCTGGGGCCAGATGCAGTCCGGTGTGGACTGGTGGTATGACCTGGGCAATGGCGTCATCAAGAGTGTGGTGTTTGGTGTGGCGGTGACATTTGTGGCGCTGTACCAAGGCTATACGGCCAAACCCACGCCAGAAGGTGTTTCGCGCGCCACAACCCGCACGGTGGTGGTGGCTTCGCTGGCGGTGCTGGCGCTGGACTTCTTGCTCACCGCTTCGATGTTCAGCATCTGAAGCGCAAAGATTCAAATAAGGACGAGATATGCAGGCATCTAAAAACGACGTATGGGTCGGCCTCTTTGTGTTGCTGGGCGCGCTGGCGCTGGCTTTCTTGGCGCTGCAATCCGCCAACTTGCTGAGTCTGAGCTTTCAGGAAAGCTACAAAGTCACGGCGCGTTTTGACAATATTGGCGGGCTCAAGCCCAAAGCTGCGGTCAAAAGCGCGGGTGTAGTGGTGGGACGGGTTGAGGGCATCACATTTGATGACAAAACTTTCCAAGCCACCGTACACATGGTCATGGAAAAGCGCTACGCCTTCCCCAAGGACAGCTCGTTGAAAATTCTGACCAGTGGCTTGCTGGGCGACCAGTATGTGGGTATTGAGGCTGGTGCGGACGATGCCAACCTGGCCGAGGGTGACCGCATCACGGCGACCCAGTCTGCCGTGGTGCTGGAGAACTTGATCGGACAGTTCCTCTATAGCAAGGCCGAAGAAGGCGGTGCTGATGGGGCCGGGAAATAACAACAAATAGGATCTACGATGCAAAACAAGACTTTCGCAATCTCCGCACGCTGGCGCCAGGCAGGTGCAGCCTGCTTGGTGGTAGCGGGCCTGGCCTTGACAGGCTGCGCCTCCACGCAGGCCACGAATCCCCAAGACCCTTACGAGGGCTACAACCGCTCGATGACCAAGTTCAACGATGCAGTGGATGATGCGGTGTTCAAGCCTGTGGCAACGGCCTATCAGACTGTGACGCCTTCGCCGGTACGCACGGCGGTCAGCAACTTCTTCACCAACCTGGGCGATCTGTGGTCGATGGTGAACCATGCCCTGCAAGGCAATGGTGAGCAAACGTACAACCACATGGTGCGCTTCACCACCAACACGGTGCTGGGTCTGGGTGGCTTGCTGGACATTGCGACCGAGATGCAAGTGCCCCGCAACAAGCAAGACTTCGGCTTGACGCTGGGACACTGGGGCGTCAAGCCCGGGCCTTATCTGGTGCTGCCGTTCTTTGGCCCATCGACCGTGCGCGACACCGTGGCGCTGCCGATTGACTGGCAAGGCTATGTGCTGGCGGATTTGAAGCCCGTATCGCACCGCAATAGCTTGATGGGCTTGAGCCTGGTGAGCAAGCGCGCCAGTTTGCTGGGCGCGACGGACACGCTGGATGCTGCGGCACTGGATCGCTACGCCTTGTTGCGTGATTTCTATTTGAAACAGCGTAACGCTGCCGCCCATCCGCAAAATGACGACAACGCGGGTCGTGTCGAGAGCTTCGACGACTGAGCGTGCGCCGGGGCCGAGGGCCTTGGCAAGAAAGGAATCACGATGATGCAACGTCGCACTTTGGCTGCTTGGGTGGCCGCTTCTTCTGCACTGTGGCTGGCTGCGCCGGTATGGGCGGCTACAGAGACCCCTGATGCGCTGGTCAAGCGCCTGTCGGCCGATATTTTGGAGACGATCAAGGCCGATCCAGAGCTGCGCAATGGCAATATTGCGCGTATTTCGCAGGTGGTAGACAGCACGGTCATGCCCCATGTGAATTTCCGCCGTATGACGTCTGCGGCCGTAGGCCCTCAGTGGCGCCAGGCCACCCCTGCGCAGCGGGAGCGCTTGCAGCAGGAATTCAAGCTCATGCTGATTCGCACCTATGCCGGTGCCTTGAAGCAGGTGAGCGATCAGCGCGTGGTGGTTAAGCCTTTGCGCGCCGCGCCCGACGATAAAGATGTACTGGTGCGCACCGAAGTGCACGGCAAGGGCGAGCCTGTGCAGCTGGACTTCCGGCTGGAAAACAGCGACGGCAAGGGCTGGAAAATCTACAACCTGAATGTGCTGGGCGTGTGGATGGTGGAAACCTATCGCACCCAGTTTGCGCAAGAGCTGAACAAAGGCGGGATTGACGGGCTGATCAATGCCCTGTCTAACCGCACCATGGCGGCAGACGCCAAGACCACCAAGTAAGCGCCGCCATGAGTCACACGATTGCACTGCCTTCGGTGTTAACGGCTGAAACCGTGGTGGCCGCGCAAGCGCAGTTGCTGCAAAGCATGCAGGCGCTGCCACAAGGTGCGGACATTGTGCTGGATGCATCAGGGGTGCAGTCATTTGACTCGGCCGGGCTGGCTTTGCTGCTGGCCTGCCTGCGGGCTGCGCATGCACGCCAGCAAAGCTTGCGCGTGCAAGGTTGGACACCCAGCCTGCAATCGCTGGCGCAGGTCTATGGCGTGATGCCTTTGCTCGATTCCGCTTCGGCACCCCAGCCTGCGTAAGGGCGCAAGACCGTGGCCTGGGCTGAGCGGTCACGAGCGCCTTAGAATGTCAGGCTCACATGCCAGCCATTTCCATTCAATCCCTCTCCAAGACCTACGTAACCTCCCAAGGTGGTTTTCAGGCGCTCAACAACGTGAGCCTGGAGATCGCGGAGGGCGAGTTCTTTGGCTTGCTCGGCCCCAATGGTGCGGGCAAAACCACGCTCATCAGCATTCTGGCCGGTTTGGCCAAGGCGACGTCGGGCCGCATCACCGTGATGGGCCAAGACGTGCAGGCCGATTTTGCTGCTGCCCGCAAACAACTGGGGGTGGTGCCGCAAGAGCTGGTGTTTGACCCCTTCTTCAATGTGCGCGAGACGCTGCGCTTGCAATCTGGCTACTTTGGCGTCAAGAACAATGAGGCCTGGATTGACGAGCTGCTGGAGAGTTTGGGGCTGGCCGACAAGGCCCATGCCAATATGCGCCAGCTCTCGGGCGGCATGAAGCGCCGTGTGCTGGTGGCGCAGGCCTTGGTACACAAGCCCCCGATCATTGTGCTGGACGAGCCCACGGCCGGGGTGGATGTGGAGCTGCGCCAAACCCTGTGGCACTTTGTCAGCAAGCTCAACAAGCAAGGCCATACGGTGCTGTTGACCACACATTACCTGGAAGAGGCTGAGGCCTTGTGCAACCGCATCGCCATGCTGAAAAACGGCAGTGTGGTGGCGCTGGATGCCACCTCGAACTTGCTTAAGACCGCATCTTCCAACGTGTTGCAGTTCAAGACGGATCAAGCCTTGCCTGGAACGCTGGCGCCTGTGGCGCGCGTGACAGGGCGTGTGGTGCAACTGCCTGCGCAGGGGCCACACGATATCGAACGCTTTTTGGCCACCCTGCGTGAAGCCGGGGTGGTGATGGAAGACATGGAAATTCGCCGTGCCGATTTGGAAGACGTGTTCCTGCAAGTCATGAAGGGAGCTGCATGATGCTGCCCTCCATGCAAGGCTGGAGCTCGCTGTTCTATAAAGAAATTCTGCGCTTCTGGAAAGTCGGCTTTCAGACCGTGGCCGCCCCGGTGATGACCGCCGTGCTGTACCTGTTGATCTTTGGCCATGTGCTGGAAGACCATGTGCAGGTGTTTGACGGCGTGGGCTACACCGCGTTCTTGGTGCCTGGTCTGGTGATGATGAGCGTGTTGCAAAACGCGTTCGCCAACAGCTCGTCCAGTCTGGTGCAAAGCAAGATCATGGGCAGTGTGGTGTTTATCTTGCTCACACCGCTGTCGCATTGGGCATGGTTTTGTGCCTACGTCGGCTCTTCCATCGTGCGTGGCTTGGTGGTGGGGTTGGGGGTGTACATCGTCACCCTGTTTTTCACGCCTGCCGTGGCGGCTGCACCGCTGTGGATTATCGGGTTTGCCGTGCTGGGTGCTGCCTTGTTGGGCACGCTGGGCTTGATTGCCGGCCTGTGGGCCGACAAGTTTGACCAGATGGCGGCGTTCCAGAACTTTCTGATCATGCCCATGACCTTCTTGTCCGGCGTGTTCTATTCCATCCAATCCCTGCCGCCTTTTTGGCAGCAGGTCAGCCACCTGAACCCATTTTTCTACATGATTGATGGCTTCCGGTATGGCTTCTTCGGTCAAAGCGATGTCTCTCCGTGGGTGAGCCTGGGCATCGTCGGCGTAGCGTGGTTGCTGGTCAGTGGGCTGGCCATTCACCTGCTGCGCATTGGCTACAAAATCCGCCATTGACCGTGGTGCGCCAAGGCGCGCCACTTTTTACCGCCAGCGTATGCGCTGCGGCACAGAGACCACTATGAATGCTGACCTCCTCCAATCCATCATCGCTGCGGGTTTGAACTGCGAGCATCTGGCCGTGGAAGGCGATGGCCGCCACTGGTATGCCACCGTGGTGTCGGTGGAGTTTGAAGGCAAGCGCTTGCTGGCACGCCAGCGTCTGGTGTACGCCACCTTGGGTGAGCGCATCAAGACGGATGAGGTGCATGCCCTCTCCATGAAGACCTTCACTCCGGCAGAATGGGCAGCAAAAGCTGCTTGATGCTGATTAAATAGATAGCTGTTAGCGCTTGATCCATAAGGGTTTGAGCCTGATTTTTTTTTAAATTTCGATTCAAGGCTTAAAGCCATGGACAAACTCCTGATTCGCGGCGGCCGTGCTCTGCACGGTGAAGTGCTGATTTCTGGCGCCAAAAACGCTGCTTTGCCCGAGTTGTGCGCTGCACTGCTGTCGGCCCAGCCTGTGACCTTGCACAACGTGCCCCGTCTGCAAGACGTGGCCACCATGCTCAAGCTCATTCGCAACATGGGCGTGACGGCCGAGCGTGATGACAACGGCACCGTGCAACTGAATGCGGGTGCGCTGAACAACCCAGAAGCGCCCTATGAGCTGGTCAAGACCATGCGCGCATCGGTGCTGGCTTTGGGCCCGCTGTTGGCGCGCTTTGGCAAGGCCAAGGTGTCGCTGCCCGGCGGTTGCGCGATTGGTTCGCGCCCGGTGGACCAGCACATCAAGGGCCTGCAGGCCATGGGTGCCATCATCACCGTGGAAAACGGCTATATGAATGCCAGCCTGCCCGCAGGCTGGACCAAGCTCAAGGGTGCACGCATCACCACCGATATGGTGACCGTGACGGGCACTGAGAACTTCTTGATGGCTGCGGCCCTGGCCGAGGGCGAGACCGTGCTGGAAAACGCCGCCATGGAGCCCGAAATCACCGATCTGGCCGAGATGCTGATCAAGATGGGCGCCAAAATTGAAGGCCACGGCACCAGCCGCATCACCATCCAAGGCGTGGAGGCCTTGCACGGCTGCGAGCATGCCGTGGTGGCAGACCGCATCGAGGCCGGTACTTTCCTGTGCGCCGTGGCGGCTACCGGGGGCGAAGCCTTTTTGCGCCACGGCCGTGCCGACCACCTGGGCGCGGTCATCGACAAGCTGCATGACGCAGGCGTGCAGGTGCAGTCGGAAGCTGGCGGCATCCGCGTGCGCAGCCAAGGCCGCGTGAAGGCGCAGAGCTTTCGCACTACCGAATACCCGGGCTTTCCTACCGACATGCAGGCGCAGTTCATGGCGCTGAATCTGGTGGCCGAAGGCACCAGCGTGGTCACCGAGACCATTTTTGAAAACCGCTTTATGCACGTCAATGAAATGCTGCGTCTGGGCGCGCACATTGCCACCGATGGCCGCGTGGCCACGGTGGAAGGCGGTAAGCCTTTGTCGGGAGCGACGGTGATGGCGACCGATCTGCGCGCCTCGGCCAGCTTGGTGATTGCGGGGCTGGTGGCCAAGGGCGAAACCTTGGTGGACCGCATTTATCACCTGGATCGTGGCTATGACCGCATGGAAGCCAAGCTGCGTGGTCTGGGCGCTGATATTGAAAGAGTATCGTAATGAGCATCACCATTGCCCTGTCCAAGGGCCGTATCTTTGAAGAAACCGTGCCTCTGCTGGCTGCCGCAGGGATTGAGGTGACCGAAGACGTGGAAAAGTCGCGCAAGCTGATTTTTGAAACCACCAACCCCGATGTGCGCGTGGTGCTGGTGCGTGCCTCGGACGTGCCCGTGTATGTGCAATACGGTGGTGCGGACTTGGGTGTCTCGGGCTCGGATTCGCTGATTGAGCATGGCGGCCAAGGCCTGTACCAGCCGCTGGACTTGCAAATTGCCAAATGCCGCGTGAGCGTGGCAGTGCGCAATGGTTTTGACTACCAACATGCGGTCAAGCAGGGCGCACGCCTGAAAGTGGCTACCAAGTACACGACGATTGCGCGGGAGTTTTTCGCCCAAAAAGGCGTGCATGTGGACATGATCAAGCTGTACGGCTCCATGGAGCTGGCACCGTTGACGGGCATGGCCGATGCGATCGTGGATCTGGTGTCTACCGGCAACACCTTGCGTGCAAACGATTTGGTGGAAGTCGAAGAGATCATCGACATCAGCTCGCGCTTGGTAGTGAACCAAGCCTCGCTCAAGCTCAAGCAAAAACCGTTGCGTCACATCATTGATGCGTTCACACAGGCTGTTCAAGCCAAGAACAACTAATTTTTCTCTCCACTGTTGAAGCAGTAAGCACTATGGAAATCGCAGCTAAACCTCTCCGCCTATCCACCGCAGACGCCAATTTCGAGCATGATTTTGCGCAGCGCCTGCATTGGTCGGCAGACACGGATGCTGCGATCGAGCAGCGCGTGGCTGACATCCTGGCCGATGTGCAGCAGCGTGGCGATGCCGCCGTGCTGGAGTACACCGCCCGCTTTGACGGCCTGCAAGCCGGCTCCATGGCCGCATTGGAGCTGACGCAAGCCGAGTTGAAGGCCGCGTTTGACAGCCTGAACGACACGCAAAAACACGCGCTGGAGTCTGCTGCCAAGCGTGTGCGCAGCTACCACGAGGCACAAAAGAAGGCCAACGGCGAGAGCTGGAGCTACCGCGACGAGGACGGCACCCTGCTGGGCCAGAAGGTCACGCCGCTGGACCGCGTGGGCATCTACGTGCCCGGCGGCAAGGCGGCCTACCCCAGCAGCGTGTTGATGAATGCCATCCCTGCGCATGTGGCGGGTGTGCCCGAAATCATCATGGTCGTACCCACCCCCAAGGGTGAAAAAAATCAGTTGGTGCTGGCTGCCGCTTACGTGGCAGGTGTGCACCGCGCCTTCACCGTGGGTGGCGCGCAGGCTGTGGCTGCGCTAGCCTACGGCACGGCCACCGTGCCCAAAGTGGACAAGATCACCGGCCCCGGCAACGCCTACGTGGCCAGCGCCAAAAAGCGCGTGTTTGGCCTGGTGGGCATCGATATGATTGCTGGCCCCTCGGAAATTCTGGTGCTGGCCGACGGCACCACGCCCCCCGACTGGGTGGCCATGGACCTGTTCAGCCAGGCTGAGCACGACGAATTGGCGCAATCTATCTTGCTGTGCCCCGATGCGGCCTATATCGATGCCGTGCAGCGTGAAATTGACCGCCTGCTGCCCGAGATGCCCCGTGCCGCCATCATTGCCAAGAGCCTGAATGACCGTGGCGCGCTGATTTTGACCGAGGACATGGACGAGGCCTGTGCCATCAGCAACCGCATCGCCCCCGAACACTTGGAGGTCTCCAGCAACGATCCGCACCAGTGGGAGCCTAAGCTCAAGCACGCCGGTGCCATCTTCCTGGGTGCTTACACGTCGGAGAGTCTGGGCGACTACTGCGCCGGCCCCAACCACGTGCTGCCCACCAGTGGCACGGCGCGTTTCAGCTCACCGCTGGGTGTGTACGACTTCCAAAAACGCAGCTCCCTCATCGAAGTGAGCGAGCAGGGCGCGCAGGTGCTGGGCCAGATTGCCTCGGTACTGGCGCACGGTGAAGGTCTGCAAGGCCACGCCCGTGCCGCGGAGATGCGCTTGAAGTAATTAAGTCGTTGAATAAATAGCGGGCTGTGTGTTTAGCATTCAGCCCGTTTTTCATTTGTAAAGCCAGTCTAGGATTTGTTAATCCATGCCTACGTGTCGTATCTGCCAGCACACCTTCAAGTCGCTTAGGTTCCAGACGGAACATATAGGTATTTGCACGCGCTGCGTTGGAAGTCTTAACAAGTCACCTGAGCCTGCGAAAAATGCTGAGGCGAGGCTGGCTGAGAAGTTGGAGCGTGGAATGCAGCGTAATGCTGAACGCGACTTGCAATCTGACGAGGAATGGAAGCGACTGAGAGCGCAACGAATACTGGATGACTTGGACTCCGCTGTGGCTGCAGCATTGCATGATTGGGTTAAAAAATTACTGAAAAATCCTGAGAACAGCACGCGTGATTTCAAAGTCATGCGAGCTTGCCGACGTGGCTTGCTGCGTATGGATGGATATGCAAGCTACCCTGGAGACTGGGTAGATGTAGCTCGCCGTATCCGTTACCGCGATGGCTACAAGTGCATGGCATGTGGAGCGACTGACACCATATTGGATGTGCATCACATCATTTACTTGTCTAATCACGGTACTAATCAGCAAAACAACTTGGTTACTCTGTGCAGGAAATGCCACGAGATTGAGCATGAGCGCGAATTTGATTGGCCTGAAGCGATAGATCCTGAGTCAATCTCACCGATGAGTCCGCCACAAGGCTTCTGTCCTCCTGCCGCAGCGCAGGCGGCGATACCTTTGTCTGAACGTGCCACGCATGAATCTTTCAGGGAGCAGCCAGTTGTCGTACCACCAACACACCAGCTTCCGTCACCATCACGGTTGCCTCCGCTTGACCTAGTGTGTCCTAGGTGCAGTGCAAAATTGATAGCTAATCTCACTACCGCCATTTTAGAAAGCCAAAGGGTGCGATGCCTCTCTTGCACACTGGTTTTCAATGCCTCCGATGGACTTGATCATTGGGTCATTCGACCTAGATTTAAATCAATCTCTTCTGAAGTACAGGGGGAGGTAGCCAGCATGAATGCGTCGCTAATTGATGCAAATACTCTTCCAGCCCCAGCCCCAGCCCCAGCCCCAGCCCCAGCCCCAGCC
>JAFAGF010000191.1 GCA_023422975.1 Pseudomonadota bacterium | reverse complement strand
AAGCCGCCTTGATGGCGCGCATGGCCGCCAGTTCAGCCGGAGTGCGGCTCATCGCCAAGAAAGGCTTTTTGTGCAGCCCGATGCCGTGCTCTGCAGACACCGAACCCTGGAACTCGCCCACCACGCGATACAGCTCGGCTTCCACCGCCTCGCACGCGCCGTTGACCGATGCACCATCGGTGGATACGTGCAAATTGCCATCCCCCACATGGCCAAAGTAAACACTGCTGTGCCCTGGCCAGCGTGCGCTGAAGGCGGCTTCAATGGCCTCAGCAAAACGGCCAATTTCGGACTGGGGCAGGCTCACATCAAAGTTGATGGGCGGGTGCATGTGGGTGTTCAACTCTGCGGGCGCTTCGCGCAGCTTCCACAGCGTCTTAGCCTGGGTCTGCGACTGGGCGATCACCGCATCCAGCACATCACCGGCTTCCATGGCCTCGCCCAGTGCCGCTTCCACGGCTTCGCGCAGACTGGCCTCGTCTTTGCCATCCACGTCAATCAGTGCCAGGAATGGGTGGCGTTCGGCAAACGGTGCCTGTAACTGCTGCCACTGCACCGAGGCCTGGACAAAGTTATCCCACATCAGCTCAAACGCGGCCACGCTGTTGCCAAAGCGGCGCTGCATGTGCTGCAGCACGGCCAAGCACTGGTCAAAACTGGGCATGGCCACCAAGGCCGTTGCCTTGGCTTGGGGCATGGGGCGCAGGCGCAGCAGCACGCGGGTGATGACGCCCAGCGTGCCCTCGGCACCGATGAAGAACTGCTTGAGGTCATAGCCCGTGTTGTTCTTGATCATGGGGCGCAGCATGGGCAGCACCGTGCCATCGGCCAGCACCACTTCCAGGCCCAGCACCTGCTCGCGCATCATGCCGTGCTGCAGCACACCGTTGCCGCCCGCATTGGTGGCCACGTTGCCGCCAATCTGGCAGCTGCCGCGTGCACCCAGATCTACGCCAAACACCAAACCCGCTTCCACCGCCGCTTCTTGCACGGCTTGCAAGGTGGCGCCGGCTTGCACCTGCATCACCGCCGAGCGTGCGTTGATGGCTTCGATCGCGTGCATGCGCTCCAGCGAAATGGCCACACCACCTTCCACCGGTACGGCCCCCCCGGCCAAGCCCGTCAAACCGCCCTGCGGCACCACCGCAATGCGGTGCTGGTGGCACAGGCGCAGCGCCGCGCTGACCTCTTCGGTGGTGCGGGGGCGCAGCAAGGCCAAGGGCGCCACCGGGGGCGTGCCGCTCCAGTCGGTGTGGTAGCGGGCTTGCACCGCTTCGCCGGTCAAAACGACATCAGCACCCAGGGTGTGCTGCAAAGCGGTGAGGAATTCTTGTTGGGACATGGTTCAACCTTTCACTGCCTCCATTGTCGTAGCGCAACGCGGGCGCCGCGTTGGGACTTGCCACATCCCGACGCACCCCGGACACTGCATGCCGCGTTATTGATGTGCATAAAGCAATGCTTCAAACGCATAGATTTCGATGTAACACGGATGGCTTTTTTATGACAGCTCCCTAGAATGGCCGCCTGCTGCCGAAAAAACAGGCAGCCAAGGCGAGCCATAAGAACAAGAAAACGGTGATGTCAGCCCTCCTCGGGAGCCGGGATGTGGGCTGACATCACCGCTTTTAACTATCCCGGAGATCTCGATGAACGCAGCCGCGCCCAAAGCCTTGCAAGTGCAGGCCCCAGACTATGTGAAGAACCCCCAGCTGATTGCCTGGGTCAGCGAAATGGTGGCCCTGTGCAAGCCCGCCAACGTGCATTGGTGCGATGGCTCACAAGCTGAGTACGACGCGCTGTGCCAGCAACTGGTGGACGCCGGTACGTTCAAAAAACTCAACCCCGCCAAGCGCGCCAACAGCTACTTGGCATGGTCGGATCCATCGGACGTGGCCCGCGTGGAAGATCGCACCTACATCTGCTCTGAGAAAAAAGAAGACGCAGGCCCCACCAACAACTGGATGGCCCCCGCAGAGATGCGCGCCACGCTGAACCCGCTGTTTGATGGCTGTATGGCTGGCCGCACCATGTATGTGGTGCCTTTCAGCATGGGCCCGCTGGGCTCGCCCATTGCCCACATCGGCATTGAGCTGTCTGACAGTGCTTATGTGGCCGTGAACATGAAGATCATGACCCGCATGGGCCGTGCCGTGTACGACGTGATTGGCACCGATGGCGAATTTGTGCCTTGCGTGCACACCGTGGGCGCACCACTGAAGGACGGCGAAAAGGACAGCACCAGCTGGCCCTGCAACCCCACCACCAAGTACATCGTGCACTACCCCGAAACGCGCGAAATCTGGTCCTACGGCTCGGGTTACGGCGGCAACGCACTGCTGGGCAAGAAGTGCTTTGCGCTGCGCATTGCCTCCACCATGGGCCGCGACCAGGGCTGGCTGGCCGAGCACATGCTGATCCTGGGCGTGACCAACCCGCAAGGCAAGAAGTACCACGTCGCGGCCGCTTTCCCATCCGCCTGCGGCAAGACCAATTTCTCCATGCTGGTGCCCCCCACCGGTTTTGACGGCTGGAAGGTCACCACCATTGGTGACGACATCGCCTGGATCAAGCCCCAAGCAGACGGTAGCTTGCGCGCTATCAACCCCGAAGCGGGTTACTTTGGCGTGGCGCCCGGCACCAATATGCTGACCAACCCGAACTGCATGAAGAGCCTGGACAAGGACGTGATCTTCACCAACGTCGCGCTGACCGACGATGGCGACGTGTGGTGGGAAGGCATGGAAAAAGACACCGGCTTCATCCCTGACCACCTGATCGACTGGAAGGGCCAAGACTGGACGCCCGCCATCGCCAAGGAAACCGGCGCCAAGGCTGCCCACCCCAACGCACGCTTTACCGTATCGGCCATCTACAACCCTGCGCTGGACGAAGCCTGGGACGACCCCAAGGGCGTGAAGATTGATGCCTTCATCTTCGGCGGCCGCCGCTCCACCACCGTGCCTTTGGTGACCGAAGCGCGCAACTGGACCGAGGGCGTGTACATGGCGGCCACCATGGGCTCCGAAACCACCGCCGCCGCCTTTGGCGCACAAGGCGTGGTGCGCCGCGACCCCTTCGCCATGCTGCCGTTTGCGGGTTACAACATGAGCCACTACTTCCAGCACTGGCTGAATCTGGGCGCCAAGATTCAAGCGCAAGGCGCTGCCCTGCCCAAGATTTACACCACCAACTGGTTCCGCAAGGATGCAGACGGCAAGTTCGTCT
>JAFAGF010000166.1 GCA_023422975.1 Pseudomonadota bacterium | reverse complement strand
TGGGCCTCCACCCAGCTGGCGGCATTGCGCAGCACGGTGTCCAGCAGGCCTTGCTGCTCCCAATCGGGGGCAAACATGGGGGACTTGGCGGGAATGGCAATGTAGTCCTTGAGTTGGCCCACGATGTCGTGGTCCCACTTGTGGCTGACTTGTTCCAGTGCTTGAGCGGCATTCAAAGCATTGGAGGGCATGCGAGCGTTCATGGCGAATCTCCGAAAGCGGTGCGGCGCACAGGCCGCAGAGCAAGCATTGTGCACCGTTGAAAAAGCCCACGGCAGCATAGGCTGCAGTGGGCGTGTGCGGGCGGTGCTGAATAGCGTACCCCTGCATCCATGCACTTAGGGGCGTTATCGCACTGAAAATGGCAGTTCAGCCATATTCAGTGAGCCTCAGTAGCTATAAATTGTTCAACGATGTGCAAGGCGTAGCGGCTGGCCACCGCGTTCACGAAGGCCGGGAAGTCGACGTGGGCAGCATCGTCCGCACGGTCTGAAATGGTGCGCACGGCGGCAAAGTCAACGCCGTAATCTGCGCAGACTTGGGCAATCGCGGCACCTTCCATTTCCACGGCCAAGGCGTGAAGGCCTGCGGCTTGGAAATCGCTGTGAATGGCCTGTGAAAGGCTGGCTGACACAATGAATTGGTCGCCGCTGGCGATCAGGCCTTTGTGTACCGCAGGCGCATGGCCTTGAAGCAAGGGCTCGTTCCACTGCGCGGCGGCTTGGGTGCAGCGCAGTGCCGCTTGGTGCAGGCGTTCGGTCAGGGTGGTGTGGCAGTGGAACGTGGGCTGTGGGTAGCCGGGAACCTGCCAGCGTGGGAACAGGGGGCGCACATCCATATCGTGCTGCACAAAATGCTGCGCTACCACCACGTCACCCACTTGCACATTGGGGCCGAGGCCGCCGGCCACGCCGGTAAACACCAGTGTTTCAACGCCAAAGTGTTCAATCAATGTGGTGGTGGTCGTGGCGGCGGCTACTTTGCCAATACCGCTGAGCGCCAGCACCACATTCAAGCCCTGCAAGCGACCCTGCACAAAGCGTCGGCCTGCCCGGTGCACCTCCTGGCGCTCGGCCAGCGCATGGGAAAGGCCATATTGCTCTTCGGGGAGTGCACTCAAAATTGCCAGTGTCATAAGTATTCAAAAAGCATGAAAAACGGCCCCGAAGGGCCGTGGAAAACAGGGTGTGCCGCCAGTGTACGGCGGTGTGATCAGCGCAGTTCGCGGCGCAAGATTTTGCCCACCGGGGTTTTGGGCAGCTCGGTGCGGAACTCGACCACGCGGGGCTGCTTGTAGCCGGTCATGTTCTCGCGGCAGAACTTGCGCAGTGCTTCTTCGGTCAGGCTGTCGTCTTTTTTGACCACGACCAGTTTGACGGCTTCCCCCGTCTTTTCATCGGGTACGCCGACCACTGCGCACTCCAGCACGCCGGGGCACATGGCCACCACTTCTTCGACTTCGTTCGGATAGACGTTAAAGCCGCTGACCAGCACCATGTCTTTCTTGCGATCCACAATCTTGATGAAGCTGCGCTCGTCCATGGTGCCAATGTCGCCTGTGAGGAAGTAGCCGTCTGCCGTCATCACCTTGGCGGTTTCATCGGGGCGCTGCCAGTAACCCGCCATGACTTGTGGGCCCTTGACGGCAATTTCACCGGTCTTGCCGGGTTCTGTCACGGTATGACCGTCTTCGCCCACCAGTTTCACATAGGTGCTGGAGTTGGGTACGCCAATGGTGCCGGTGAACTCTTTGGCCGTGACTGGGTTGCAGCTGACCACGGGGCTGGTTTCCGACAAACCGTAGCCTTCCACAATCGGGCAACCGGTTTTTTCCAGCCACAGCTTGGCCACAGCGCCCTGTACGGCCATGCCGCCGCCGACTGACACCTTTAAATGGCTCCAGTCCACGGTATTGAAGTCTGGGTGGTGGGCCAAGCCGTTGAACAAGGTGTTCACGGCAGGGAAGTTGTGGAACTTGTGCTTGGACAGCTCCTTGAGCGTGCCGGCCAAATCACGGGGATTGGGAATCAGGATGTTTTTGCCGCCGGTGTGCATGGCCAGCATCATGTTCACCGTGAAGGCAAAGATGTGATACAGCGGGAGTGCGCAGACGCTGGTGACTTGCTCCCCACTTTTGCGAATGACGTTGAGCACAGGGTTGAACCATGCTTCGCACTGCAAGGTGTTGGCGATGATGTTGCGATGCAGCAGCACCGCACCTTTGCTGACGCCTGTCGTGCCCCCGGTGTACTGCAGCACCGCAATATCGTTCGGGCCTACGTCCGCCTTGGTGAAGGTCGCGCTGCTGCCGCGGCGGATGGCGTCTTTGTAGCGCACAGCCTTGGGCAAATTGAACGCGGGCACCATCTTCTTGACGTTGCGCACCACATAGTTCACCAAGCAGCCTTTGAGGGTGCCCAGCATGTCGCCCATGGAGCACAGCACCACGTGCTCCACCGAGGTGCTGGCAATGCATTGCTCCAGCGTATGGGCAAAGTTTTCGATGATGACGATGGCACGTGCCCCGGAGTCTTTGAGTTGGTGCTCTAGCTCACGGGCGGTGTACAGCGGGTTCACGTTCACCACCACAAAGCCCGCGCGCAAGATGGCGGCCACGGCAATCGGGTACTGAGGAACATTGGGCATCATGATGGCGACACGATCGCCTTGCTTCATACCCAAAGATTGGAAGTAAGCCGCAAAAGCCTGACTTTGGCTGTCCACATCGCCAAAACTGATGTCCTTGCCCATGTAGGAGTAAGCCGAGCGCGGTGCATAGGCCTTGAAGGCTTGCTCCATCAGTGCTACCAAGGAGTGATAGCTGCTGGGATCGATGTCTGCAGGAACACCTTCGGGGTAGGCCGCTAACCAGGGACGCTCACTCATGTTTTGTCTCCGCGCAATTGTCTTTGTTACGTTGAAAAGTGACAGACATGGCGGTAGATGGCACACCTCCCCATGCCCAGGGTCTGTGCCCTTTGTCAGGATTGTGTAGGGAGGGGAAGTGAGACGCCTCTGTGCAAACCCTAGGTAAAGCTACTTTTGAGGCGCTTTTTTGTCAAAAAAAGAACGATTGTTCGATTTTGTTGGTGGCGCTTTGATGAAGGTCTAGTTCTGCGCGCAACAAAAAACCCACACGGTATGGACCGTGTGGGTTGGTAAGGGAGTGCGGAGGGCGTTTAGGCAGCCAAGGCTGCTTGGTTGAGCGTATCGCGTGTATCCATCGCGGCCTTGCGTGCCGCTGTGGCGAAGTCTTCGCCTTGCGAGGCATACAGCACGGCCCGCGAAGAGTTGATGATGATGGGGCCGCCGCCGATCTTGGCGGCCTTGACGGTCGCCACTGCATCACCGCCTTGTGCGCCTACGCCGGGAATCAGCAGCGGCAGGGTGGGGGCGACGGCGCGCACGCGCTCAATCTCATGGGGGCGTGTGGCGCCGACCACCAGACCCAGCTGGCCGTTGGTGTTCCATGGGCCTTGGGCCAGCTTGGCCACATGCTCAAACATATGCGGCTGGCCCGGCACATCTGCCAGCACCTGGGCTTGCAGGTCGTCCCCTCCGGGGTTGGACGTGCGGCACAGCAAGAAGGCGCCTTTGCCCTCGTACTTCAGGTAGGGGGTGATCGAGTCAAAGCCCATGAAGGGCGACAAGGTCACCGCATCGGCCCCGTAGCGCTCGAAGGCTTCCTTGGCATATTGCTCCGCAGTCGAGCCAATATCACCGCGCTTGGCATCCAGAATCACGGGCACGTGGGGTGCTACGCGGCGCATGTGCTCCATCAGCTTTTCCAGCTGATCTTCTGCGCGGTGTGCTGCAAAGTAGGCGATCTGCGGCTTGAAGCTGTTCACCAGATCGTGGGTGGCATCGACAATGGCGGCGCAGAAGTCGTAGATTTTGGTAGCGTCGCCACGCATGGCTGCGGGGAACTTGGAAGGCTCAGGGTCCAGTCCCACGCAGAGCATGGAGTTGTTGCGCGTGGACGCGTCGCGCAGCATGTCGAGAAAAGTCATGAGCAGCAATTGTAGGTGGCGGGCACAATCTACGCCCTATGCCTGC
>JAFAGF010000168.1 GCA_023422975.1 Pseudomonadota bacterium | reverse complement strand
GCAAGCGCGGTTGTGTGATGAGTGGCGGCCGCGTGAACTTGCAAAAAGCGGCGGAAATTGTGATTACCGACTACCGCACCCACATGCTGGGGCGCATCACGCTGGAAACCCCGCAAGAGTTTGAGCAATGGGCGGCGGCGGCGGCGGTGGCCGATGCCGAGCGCCAAGCCAAAAAGGATGCGCAGGCGGCGCGCAAAAAAGGGCGCAACCCACGCTGAATACAGCCTTTCAACCTACGTTGCGCAACGTGCGAGGGTGGCAGGCTATGGTGGCCTATTTTTCATAGATTTTACTCATAGTCATCGCCTCCTATGTTCACCTTCGCGCAACCCCACACCACCATTTCTTCGCCTGCCCTGGCTTATGCACGTATCGGGGCTGTACTGATCAGCGTCTGGTATTGCAGCATGGGGTGGCTGACCACGATTTTTGCGACAGAGGGCAGCAATCGTTGGTGGGGCGGTCCTTTAGCAACCCTGATTGCGGGGGGCGCACTGCTGCTGATCTGGCTGGGGCATTGGCGCTGGGCTGCGCGGTGGCTGGTGCTGGGTGCTGTCGCACTGACCAGTTTTTTTGCATGGGATTTTGCCTTTCAGCCCTTCACCAGTTTGCTGGTACTGACCGTGCTGGTGGTCTTTGCCGGTTGGACGCTGGGCATTTTCGAAGCCAGCATCGCTGCGATTGCGGTGATTGCGCTGGGCATTGGGCTGATTTACCGAGGCTATATTGACTGGGCACAAGTGCTGTCGGTCAGCTATGTGCTGCTTTTCTTGTTGGGCATCACGTGGTTGATGCTGCAAGGCTATCGCAGGCATCTGAAAGAGCTGCGAGAGTCTCTGGGTACGCTGGAGCAGCACAAACAGCAGTTGCATGTGTTGTACCAGGCGGTGGAGCAATCCCCGGACTGCATCTTGATTGTAGATTTGCAGGGCAACGTCATTTATGCCAACCCCGCGTATGAGCAGCGCACCGGATATCTGCGCAGCGAGGTCATGGGACTGCCTTCGCGGCAAGTGTCCTTGACGGGACTCACACAAGCGCAGCACCAGGAGATGCGTCAAACCGTGGAATCAGGCAAGGCTTGGCAAGATACGGTGCGCAATCGCCTAAAAAATGGCGACATCGTGGTCGATGATGTGCGGATTGCGCCGGTGCTGAATGCGCAAGGCCAAGTCAGCTATCTGGTGGAAAACCGGCACGATATTTCACAGCGGCTGGAGGCAGAAGATCGCATCGCGCATCTGCAAAAGCACGACAGCGTGACCCAACTGCTCAACCGGCAGGCGGTGCTGGATGTGCTTGACGAGATGCTGCTGGCGCTGCAAAGCGAACACGGCCCGCAGCCCTATGTGCTGCACCACGATTGGCACACCTTGCTGCTGGTGGAGATTGATCGTTACCAGAACTTTGAAATCACGCGGGGCCGGGTCTGGGCTGATGCGCTGCTGCAGTCATTTGTGGAGCGTCTGCGTGCCGTAGCCCCCAGCACTGCCAAGCTGGCGCGCATTCGTATCAACCAGTTTGCGGTGATTGTTCCTGCGGTGGGGCAGTCACGCTATGCAGCGCGCATGCACGCGTATGCGGTGGCGCAGGAACTGCAAGAGGGCTTGCGCATGACGCAGATGACCAACCTGGCCGAAGGCCCTGAGACGGTCAAGCTCAGCTGCAGTGTTGGCTTTACCGTGTTTCCTTTTGTAGAGGATGGGCTCAAGTCAGACAGTGCAGACCATGTGCTGCGCCGTGCCAGCGTTGCCTTGAGCCAGGCGCTGCACCAAGGTGGCGGGCAGGTGCACTCGTACTCTGAACTGCTGGATGAGTCGATACAGCGGCGCATGGTGGTGGAAAAAGAGCTGCTGGTAGCGCTGGAGGACGGGCAGTTGCAGGTGTTTTTGCAGCCGCAAGTGGATATGAACGGCCGTGTGGCTGGTGCCGAAGCGCTGGTGCGCTGGAAGCACCCGGACAAGGGCATGATCTCGCCGGGTGAGTTCATTCCTGTGGCGGAAAGCTGCGGCCTGATTGTGCCGCTGGGTGATTGGATGATGGAGCAGGTGTGCCTGTTGCTCAATGACCCTCGGGTGCAGGAAGATGGCTATGGCCTGTCGGTGAATGTCAGCGCGGTGCAATTCCTGCAGCCGCAGTTTGTGGACAAGGTGCGTGACGTGCTGCAGCGCACGGGTGCTCCTGCGCACCAGCTGACGCTGGAGGTCACCGAGAGTTTGCTGCTCAACGATGTGGATGGCGCCATTCAAAAAATGGTGGCCTTGCGTGCCTTGGGGGTGCAGTTTGCGCTGGATGACTTTGGCACAGGCTACTCGTCGCTGGCGTATTTGATGCGCTTGCCCATTCAGGAGATCAAACTTGATCAGACCTTTATCCGAGATTTGGCGCCGATGTCCGAGCACAGCGTGCTGGTGCAGGCGCTGCTGATGGTGGCCAGTTCCAAAGAGCTGCGCGTGGTGGCAGAAGGGGTGGAGCAAGCAGCGCAAGCCGAGCTGCTGCAGGCGTGGGAGCCCAGCATCTTGTGCCAGGGCTATTTGTTCAGCCGCCCAGTGCTGGCGCAAGACTGGTTGCTCCATCCGCAGCTGGGCAAGACCATGTGAGCAAACCGCTCTGGTCTTGCCTGGCTGAGTGTGGATTCAGATGGCGAAAGGGAAGGGGCGGTCAGCCTGCGCAGTGGCTGCACGTGGAGCCACCCCAGTAACCTGACAATGCGTGTTGCGAAGGTGGTTTTATCGGCTGTTATTGCACGCGGATATGGGCCTGCTCAATCACTACGCCGTTGAGCGCGTAGTCTTTGCGCACGGCAGTCGCAAAGTCTTCTTGCCTAGAGGCACGCGGCACGTTGTCCAGCTTGCGCAGACGCTGGCGCATGTCTGCGCTAAGGACGATGCGGTTGACTTCGGCATGAAAGCGCGCAATCACCGCCGGTTCGGTGTTGCTCGGGGCATAGAAGCCAAACAGTGAAGTCTGGTTGGCTTTGTCAAAACCCAGCTCGCCCAGTGTGGGAATGTCCTTGAATGCCGGTATGCGCTGGGGGCCGGTCGTGGCCAGCACGCGCAGCTTGCCTTGCTCGATCAGGGCATTGATGGGCGCAAAAGGGTTGGCCAGCAGCAGGTCAAACTGGGCGCCAGCGGCATCGGTGACGAGCTGGCTGCCGCCTTTGTAAGGCACATGCACAAACTTGCCGCCCGTAGCGCGGATGAGCTGCTCCACCATGATGTGCGCCAGTGTGCCGTAGCCCGAAGTGGCCACGCTAATGCCTTTGCTGGTTTTGGCTTGTGCAAGAACATCGGTAAAGCTTTGGCCGGTAAAGGCGGTGGTGGCCAGCACATACACCGGCGCATACATCACGCTGGCAACCGGGATGATGTCCTGCATAGGGTCGTAAGCCACCTTCATCAAGTAGGGGTTGAGCGTGAGGGGGCTGATGGCGCCAAAGGCGAAGGTATGCTGGTCATCGGCCTTGGCCAGCTCTGCCATGCCAATCGTGGCGCCTGCTCCTGGCTTGTTGTCCACCACAAAGGGCTGGCCCAGTGTCTGGCCCATCTGGTCACCAAACATGCGCGCCACCACGTCATTGATGCCGCCTGCTGGGTAAGGAACAATCAAGCGGATGGGCTTGTTGGGCCAGGCTGTCGTGCTGGCTTTGGCGGCGCTGGCCAAAGCGGGCCAGCCAGAAGCAGCCATGCTGGCACCTGCAATCAGCAGGCTGCGGCGGTGAAGCAGGTGGCGGTGTGTGATGTTCATGCAATTTCTCCAGCCATAAAAAAACCGCGCCAGGGCGCGGTTTTCGCAATTGGACGCTTTTAGCGCTTTTGTTCGAACCAGCGGCGAGCCAGCGTATCCCAAAAGTGCGAGCCCAGTTCGATATTGTCGTCGTTGAAATCATAGCCGGGGTTGTGCAGGCCAACGCCAGGCTGGCCATTGGAGCCGTTGCCAATCCAGCCGTAGGCCCCGGGTATTTCTTCCAGCATGAAACCAAAGTCTTCGGCGGTCATAGCGGGGGCAATATCGGGGAAGGCATTGTCCTTGCCTACCATCTCCGCCATCACGCCCGCCATAAAGTGCGCTTCATTGGCGGTATTGGTGGTGTTGGGGTAGCCAGGCTTGTGGATGTAGGTGGCTTCGCACAGGTGCGCCGCAGCGACGTTGCTGGAGATGCGCTTGAGGCCATCAATCATGTATTCCTGCGTGGACTTGCTCAGGGTACGCACGGTGCCGTAGATGGCGCATTCATCAGGAATGATGTTTTCCACGGTGCCGCCTTCGATCTTGCCAATGGTGAGCACCGCGCTGTCCAGCGGGTCTACACCGCGCGAAACCAAGGTCTGTAACTGGCTGACGATGGCGCAGGCGACAGGAATGGGGTCCAGCGTTTTGTGCGGCATGGCCGCATGGCCGCCCTTGCCGCGCACGCGGATCTCAAATCGCATAGTGGACGCCATGATGGGGCCCACGCGCACGGCCATCTGGCCTTGGGGCATGGAGGGCCAGTTGTGCAGCGCAAACACGGCGTCGCACGGGAATTGCTGGAACAGGCCGTCGTCCATCATGGCCTTGGCGCCCGCACCGCCTTCTTCGGCGGGTTGGAAGATCAGGTGCACGGTGCCGTCAAAGGCGGGGTTCTTGGCCATCAAAGTGGCGGCGCCCAGCAGCATGGTGGTGTGGCCGTCGTGACCGCAGGCGTGCATTTTTCCAGGCACGCAGCTGGCATGCGCGGCACCTGTGGTTTCTTGCACAGGCAGGGCGTCCATGTCAGCGCGGATGCCGATGGAGCGGCCGGGGTTGTCTTTGGAGCGGCCCTTGCCGTAGATGGTGGCGACCACGCCGGTCTTGCCAAGGCCGCGGTGCACAGGCAAGCCCAGCGCCTGCAGGTAGGCGGCAATCTTGTCGGCGGTACGGTTTTCTTCGTAGCGCAACTCAGGGTTGGCGTGCAGGTCGTGGCGGAAGTTGAGCAATGTCCCCAGATAGGGGGTGATGTCGTTGACGGTATTCATCAGTTGGGGTGGCTGGCACAGCTTCGTGCACCAGTCACTGATACGTAGGAGAAACCATTATGTGTCTTGCCAGACCGATTGTCTGCCCTGGTGGAATGTAATCAAGTGTGGCAAGGTCTTTGGGTGTAATTGGATTTTTGTTTCTAAGTTGTTGATTGTAAATAAGTAGTTGCGATAATTGGCTTGACATTTGGCATGCGATGGCGAAATTGAATCATTCCAAACTTGCATTAATCGCGTGTGGTGTGCCGGGCTTCAAGGCGGCTGACCAGCGCGGGCACCAAGTGCAAGATGCCGTAGGTCAGCAAGGCGCTGAGCACGGCGGTGGCTTCTTCCCCCATGCCTGCTGCAACGCCAATGGCTGCTGTCAGCCAGATGCCTGCGGCGGTGGTGAGTCCTTTGACTTGGGGTGCGCCTTCGGCGCTGCGGCTTTCTTTGAGAATGCTGCCCGCGCCCAGAAAACCCACGCCGGCAATCACCCCCTGCATGACGCGGCTGGCCTCATTGGCCTGTGCGCCGGTTTGCAGTGCAATCATGACAAACATGGCCGATCCCATGCACACCAGCATGTGGGTTCGCACGCCGGCGGCTTTGCCGGTGGCCTCGCGCTCCCAGCCCAGCAGCCCGCCCAGCAGGGCGGCCAGGCACAGGCGCATCACGATGCGGGTGGCCTGTGCGGGATCGGGAATGTCGGAAAACTCGGCCACTGCGGTGTGGGCCACTTGCTGCCACCAGTCTTGCATGGCCTGGCTCCTTGTGGGGTGCGATGGCGCTATGGTGCGCGCAAGCCGCAGGGGCGGGGCGCAGAATCTCGGCCCAATGCTTGTCGTCTTGGAGCGATGAAATGCACAGCAGCGCGCATGCGGCGACAATA
>JAFAGF010000117.1 GCA_023422975.1 Pseudomonadota bacterium | reverse complement strand
TCACGGTGCCCTTGAGCCAGTCGGTATTGGGCAGCAAACCGATTTGCACAAAGATACCTTCCAGTTCCACGGTTTTGACTTCGTCGGTGGTGCGGTCCTTGTAGGTGATGCCTGTGACCTTCTTGCCGTCACCGTTCACTTCGGTGGTCTGGGCGTTCAAAATCACGGTCACGTTGGGCAGGCTGTGCAACTTCTTTTGCAGCACAGCATCGGCTTTCAGCTCGCCGTTGAACTCAAACACCGTCACGTGCTTGACCAAACCGGCCAGGTCAATCGCCGCTTCCACGCCGGAGTTACCACCACCGATCACCGCTACGGGCTTGCCCTTGAACAGGGGGCCGTCGCAGTGGGGGCAAAAGGTCACACCCTTGGTGCGGTACTGCTCTTCACCGGGCACGTTCATATTGCGCCAGCGGGCACCGGTCGACAGGATCACGGTCTTGGACTTGAGCACCGCGCCCGAAGCGGTGTGCACTTCAATCAAACCACCTTCGGTCGCAGCCGGCACCAGCTTGGCACCGGTTTGCTGGTTCATGATGTCCACGTCGTAGTCACGGATGTGGGCTGCCATGGCTGCGGCCAACTTGGGGCCTTCGGTCTTGCTGACCGAGATGAAGTTTTCAATGTCCACCGTGTCCAGCACCTGGCCACCCAGACGCTCGGCAGCGATACCGGTGCGGATGCCCTTGCGAGCAGCGTAAATGGCTGCGGCTGCGCCAGCTGGGCCACCGCCCACCACCAACACGTCAAATGCGTCCTTGGCAGAAATCTTGGCGGCTTCGCGGGCTGCAGCGCCGGTGTCCACCTTGGCCACGATTTCAGCCAATTCCATGCGACCTTGGCCAAAACGCTCACCGTTCACAAACACGGTGGGCACGCCCATGACTTCGCGGTCCTTGACTTCGTCTTGGAACAGGCCGCCGTCGATCGCGGTGTGGGTGATATTGGGGTTCAGCGCCGACATCAAGTTCAGCGCCTGCACCACATCGGGGCAGTTGTGGCACGACAGCGAGTAATAAGTCTCGAAGTTCAAAGGCGTATCGATCGCCTTCACTTGCTCCAGCAGGTCTGCCGACTCCTTGGAGGGGTGGCCACCCACGTGCAACAAAGCCAGCACCAGCGAAGTGAATTCGTGGCCCAACGGCACGCCCGCAAAACGCACACCGGTATCCACGCCGGGGTTGCCGATCAGAAACGATGGTTTGCGCACCGCCAGTTCGTTGTTTTCAACGACGGTGATCTTGTCGCTCAAAGCCACCAGATCTGCCAACAGAGATTTGACTTCGCCAGCCGCCTTGCTGTCATCCAGCGTGGCAGTGATCTCGAGGGGCTTTTGCAGGCGCTCCAGGTATGCCTTGAGTTGGGTTTTGAGATTGGCGTCCAGCATAATAATCAAATCCTAATGAAATTCTTTTTTGATAGCCTGAGATTGCGTGGTTGAAAAAAAGCCCGGGCCATGCCCAGGCTTTTCATGGGCAATCGAATTAGATCTTGCCAACCAGGTCCAAAGAAGGAGCCAGCGTAGCTTCGCCTTCGTTCCACTTAGCAGGACACACTTCACCGGGGTGGTTACGCACGTACTGAGCAGCCTTTACCTTGCGCAGCAGGTCTTCTGCGTTACGGCCAATGCCTTCTGCAGTGATTTCCACAGCCTGGATCACGCCATCGGGGTCAACGATGAAAGTGCCACGGTCAGCCAAGCCAACGCCAGGACGCATGTTTTCGAAGTTGTTGGTGATCACGCCAGAAGGATCGCCAATCATGGTGTACTTGATCTTGCCGATGGTGTCGGAAGAATCGTGCCATGCCTTGTGCACAAAGTGCGTATCGGTGGACACGGAGTAGATTTCTACGCCCAGCTTCTGGAATTGTTCGTAGTGGTCAGCCACGTCGCCCAGTTCGGTAGGGCACACGAAGGTGAAGTCAGCGGGGTAGAAGAAGAACACGGCCCACTTGCCCAGCACGTCCTTTTCGGACACTTCGATGAACTTGCCATCCTTGAATGCGGAGGCTTGGAAAGGCTTGATAACGGTATTGATAACGGACATGTTGTTTCCTTATGTGATGCGACTGAACACAGACTGTAGTCTAAGCGCTCAAACACGATAACTCCAATCGATTGGCTTAATCAAATTGATTGCACAAAGCTATCAATCAATATAAACACGACTCATCATCAACCGCAGCCAATCCGTGCCAGTGTGGACATCGGGAGCAAAACACCTGCCATCCCTCACAATACCTCCTACAACCTCACTACAAAAGGAGCCCCACATGAAAGGCGATCCGCAAGTCATTGCAGCTCTGCAAGCACAACTCAAAAATGAACTGACCGCCATCAACCAGTACTACATGCACTACCGCATGTACAAGCACTGGGGCTTTGATGCGCTGGCCAAGGTGGAATACAAAGAATCCATCGGTGAAATGAAGCACGCCGATTGGCTCATGGACCGCATCTTCATGCTCGACGGCCTGCCCAATCTGCAAGATCTGGGCAAGCTGCAAATTGGTGAAGATGTGCCAGAAGCCTTGCAGTGCGACCTCAACTTGGAGCTGGCTGCCCAAACCACCATCAAAGATGGCATCAAGACAGCAGAAGCAGCACACGACTTTGTCTCACGCGACTTGCTGCTGAAAATTTTGGATGACACCGAAGAGCACATCGACTTTTTGGAAACCCAGCTGGATCTGATCGAGAAAGTCGGCATCCAAAACTACCTGCAAACCCAAATGGGCGAGGCAGAAGGCCACTGAGCACAGCCTTCGCTGCCCATTCACTGCCTACAATCAAAAAACGGAGCCTGGTGCTCCGTTTTTTGATGTCCGCAGCGCTGAGCGCCACAAACGCAACCACGCCCCAACAAACTATCAAGGTGACACCCAAGGCGCGGTTTAAAGCCCTGGCTCCTCAGTTTTTATAACTCTGGCACCAGATAGTCTTGCGTGATGCTCTCCCCGAGTTGATTGACTCTGTCCAGAAATTGCGTGAGATACGCGTGCAGCCCCGTATCCAGAATTTCATCCACACGGCTGTACTGCAGATCTGCCAACAAGCGCCCAGCTTGGCGCAAGCTGTCTTGGGCTCCTTCATGCGCCAGCACCTTGAGGTTGTAGACCACCTCACGCATACAGGCATGCAAAGAGCGTGGCATGTCTGCACGCAGCACCAGCAAATCTGCAACCCGAGCCGGTGTGATCACATCGCGGTACACCTTGCGGTAGACCTCAAACGCTGACACGCTGCGCAGCAAAGCACTCCAGTGGTAGAAATCCAGCTGTTGCCCAGTTTTCCGGCTGAAATCCACACCGTGATACTCGCGTTGAATGGCGTGAAAACGCACATCCAGCAAGCGTGCTGTGTTGTCAGCACGCTCTAAAAACGTACCTAAGCGCACGAAATTAAAAGCCTCGTCTTGCAACATGGTGCCAAGCGCTACACCCCGTGAAAGATGAGAGCGGTATTTCACCCATTCAAACAACTGACCAGGGTCTTTGCCCAAAGCGCCACCAGACAGCTGCGTGCGCAGCGCCAGCCAAGTCTGGTTTTGCGTCTCCCAGACTTCGGTCGTCAAAGCACCACGCACCGCACGGGCGTTTTCACGCGCAGCGCGCAGGCAAGCAATGATGGATGCTGGGTTGCTTTCATCCGCCACCATGAAAAAAAGCACGTTGTCGCGTGTCACCTCACCGTAGCGCGACTCGTACGCAGGAATCAGCTCACTGATTGACAACACACCCTGCCACACCCGCATGGCATCTTCAGCACGCATCGGCAGCATGGAGGTGTCATAACTGACGCTCAGCATGCGAGCGGTATTTTCTGCCCGCTCGGTATAACGAGACATCCAGAACAAATGGTCGGCAGTACGGCTTAACATCTCACACCCCTCCTGCAACGGCATCAGACTGCGGCAGAGCTACCAGCCCAGCCTCGTGCTCCGTTTCGCCCATAACCCAGGTATCTTTGGTACCCCCGCCTTGCGAAGAATTCACCACCAGCGACCCATCCTTCAAAGCCACACGGGTCAAGCCTCCCGCCACCATGCGCACACCGTCGCTGCTGCTCAACACAAACGGGCGCAGATCAATATGCCGCGGCGCAATCCCCGCCTGCACCATCGTGGGGCAGCTGGACAAGCTCAGCGTTGGCTGGGCGATATAGCCCGCAGGGTTGGCCAACAAAGCCTTTCGAAAGGCTTCAATCTCTGCGGACGTTGCGGCCGGTCCAATCAACATGCCATAGCCACCTGCGCCATGTACTTCCTTGACCACCAGTTCGTGCAAATGCTGCAGCACATACTGCAATTCATCAGGTTTGCGGCACAACCACGTGGGCACATTGTTGAGGATAGGTTCTTCCCCCAAATAAAAGCGGATCATGTCCGGCACATAGGGGTAGACCGACTTATCGTCCGCAATCCCCGTTCCTACGGCATTGCAAATCGTCACATTGCCTGCACGGTAAGCATCCATCAAGCCTGCACACCCCAGCGTCGAGGTCGAGCGAAAAACATCGGGGTCTA
>JAFAGF010000097.1 GCA_023422975.1 Pseudomonadota bacterium | reverse complement strand
GCTTCGAAGTCCGTAACAGTGAAGCGGAGCTTTTCAAATTCCGCTTGCGCATTGGCGTGGTGGCCTTGGTGGTGCTGCTCATGTTTGCGGTGCTGCTCTATCGCCTGTTTGTGTTGCAAGTGGTGCGCCACGACAGCTTTGCCGAGCGTGCCGAGAGCAATCGGACGGCGGTGGTGCCCATCGTGCCCAACCGGGGGCAAATTTTGGACCGCAACGGCATTGTGCTGGCCACCAACTATTCCGCCTACACGCTGGAGATCACGCGTTCCAAGATTCAAGACTTGGAAGCCACGATTGAAGCGTTGTCCGAATTGGTGGAGATCACCCCCCGTGACCGGCGCAAGTTCAAGCGACTGATGGACGACTCCAAGCGCTTTGAGTCCATTCCTTTGCGCACCCGCTTGAGCGACGAGGAAGTGGCGCGTTTTACCGCACAGCGCTGGCGCTTTCCCGGGGTGGATATCAAGGCACGTTTTTTCCGCAATTACCCGCTGGAAGATGTGGCGGGCCATGTGGTGGGCTATATCGGCCGCATCAACCAGCGCGAACAAGAGGCGCTGGAAGACAGCGATGACTACGCCAACTACCGTGGCACCGAGGTGATTGGCAAGCTGGGCATTGAGCAAAGCTACGAAAAGCAATTGCACGGCCTGACGGGCTGGGAGCAACTGGAAACCACCGCCGGGGGCTTTGCCGTACGCCGCCTCAATAGCCGTCCCGCAACGCCGGGCGATACCGTGGTGCTGAGCCTGGACGTGGGGTTGCAAAAGCTGGTCGAAGACTTGTATGGCGAGCGCCGTGGTGCATTGATTGCCATGGATCCGCGCAATGGCGAGGTGCTGGCCATGGTCAGCAAGCCCGGCTATGACCTGAATTTGTTTGTCGATGGCATTGACCAAGAAAACTGGGATCTGCTGAACAACTCCATCGACCGGCCCTTGCTCAACCGCGCGCTGCGCGGTACCTACCCGCCGGGCTCTACCTACAAGCCTTTCATGGCGATTGCCGGGCTGGAGTCGGGCAAACGCAAGATTGAGACCACCATCCAGGACAGCGGCAGCTGGACGTTTGGGGGCCACACCTTCCGCTCCGGGCACCCCAATGGCCCGACCAATCTGCGCCGCTCCATCATCAAGTCTTCCAACGTGTACTACTACATGCTGGCCAATGACATGGGGGTGGACACCATCCACGAATGGCTGGGCCCAATGGGTTTTGGCCGCCAGACCGGCATTGACTTGCTGGGCGAGGGACGCGGCGTGCTGCCCAGTACCGAGTGGAAGCGCAATACCTACAAGCGCCCGGAGCAAAAGAAGTGGTATGCGGGCGAGACCATTTCGCTGGGCATTGGCCAAGGCTACAACCACTTCACCATGCTGCAGCTGGCCTATGCCACCTCCATGCTGGCCAACCACGGTATCCAGCACACCCCCCATCTGGGCAAGGGCACGGTGGATGCTGTGACGCGCCAGTTCAAGCCGCTGTACCGTGAAGAAGGCACGTCCATGGGCTACAAGCCTGAGCATGTGGAAGCCGTGCGCAGCGCAGTGGCGGCCGTGACGGTGGAGGGTACGTCGCGCTTTGTGTTTGGTGGCGCACCTTACACCTCAGCGGGCAAGACGGGGACGGCGCAGGCTGTCACCGTGGGCCAGAAAGAAAAATACAACGCCGCCAAGCTGGCCGAGCACCAGCGCGATCACTCGCTGTACATCGCTTATGCACCCGCAGAAAACCCCAAGATCGCCGTGGCGCTGATTGTGGAGAACGCTGGTTTTGGCGCTGCGGCTGCTGCCCCGATTGCGCGCCGGGTGTTTGATTATTGGCTGCTGGACCAGTACCCCAGTGAAGAAGACCTGGCGGCTGCACGGAAAGGACAGGCAGGTCGCCCCATCGGCACGCCGCGCAGTGGACAGGCCATGATGGCCCAGTACGAGCGCATGGCTCTACCCGGCGTCGGCGATGCGCGTGAGATGGAGAACTTCAGCGGCGGCGACATGGCCGTGCAGCGTGCGCCAGAGGCACCCTCTGCGACCGCGCCAGAGCTGGAAATCGACGATTGAGACAGAGCTTGTGCGCTTGCGTGCAGCGCAGTGGTGGTTGCAAGTCGCAGTTGTAAGGGCCAGGGCTGGCAGTTGAGGTCTTACCCTTTAGCGTCATGCATGCGCGCATCGGATCGCGTGTGGGGCAGGCGTTGCAGCCCTTGCGCAAACCAGCCGATGCGCTCGGTCTGGCGCACATCGAGTGTGGGTACATAGGGCTTGATGTCCAGCACCGGGGTGCCATCCAGCATGTCATTGCCCAAAAAATGCAGCAGTCCATGCTCCACACGCAGGAGCTGGACGATGGACAAGCCGATGCGGTTGGGGCGCGCAGGGGCTCTGGTCGCAAAGACGCCATGGCTGCAGGTATCCATAAAGGGCACCACTTCCAGCTTGGGTATGGCCTGGTGAAGGTAGGTGATCAGCATCAGGTATTCAAAACCTTCGATGTCGCGCAGCCCTGCCTGAAATGGGGGCAAGACCTGCACTGAGCCTTGCACCTGGGTTGCTGCCACGGTTTGAATCGGCATGCCTTGCACGGACTGAAAAGGACTGTGCACAAAGCCAATCGCTTCCAGCGTGATTGAGGAGGATGGGGGCAAATGTGTCGTCATCGAGTGCAGAAAGAATGGATGGGGCACGTAGGGCGTAAAAACTCAGGCGCTATAGGCTCGCCAATCGCTATTCCATAAATGAATAGCGCTGCGGTATTATGGCCGCCTTTTTCACGAAGAGGCAGCCGCTGTTGATGGCCTGCCTTTTCTTCACTGGCCTGCTACAGGCGCTGGAGTTTTCGTATGTTTCGACGTTGGTGGTTGGGCTGCATCGTGGGGATGCTGTCGGTGTCTGCTTGGGCGGCTGATGGGGTGTTGGTAGCGGCAGGGGCTGGCTATCGCAAGCCGGTGCTGGAGTTGCTGCAGGCCTTTTCCGAGGCCACAGGTATCAAGGCCGAAGCCAGTTTTGGCAACATGAAGCAAGTGGAAGTGCAGGCGCGGCAGAACCCTGATGTCAGCGTGTTGATTGGGGATCAGGCATTTTTGGAACCCATGCAGCTGGCGCAGCAGTTCATGCCATTGGGGCGCGGGCAACTGGTGCTGGTGGCGGCCTCCGGAAAAACGCTGCAGACCTTGGATGACTTGCGCGGCCCTGCGATCGGGCGCATTGCCATGCCGGATCGCGAAAAAGCGGTGTATGGCAAAGCTGCATTCACCTGCATGCAGCGCAGCGGGTTGTGGGCAGATATTCACACCAAGCTGATCGAGGTGACGACGGTGCCCCAGGTGAGCGCCTATGTGCTGACACAGCAGGTCGATGCAGGATTTGTGAATGCCACGGAAGCCAAGGCCTTGCAGGGCAAGGTCGGTGCGACGGTGGTTGTGGATGAGGGCTGCTATCCACCGATTGCCCTGAGCATGGGCGTGATTGCACAGCGCGGCAATGTGGCCGCCGTGCAAGCGTTGCAGGCCTTTGTGGGTACGCCCGCAGCGCGCGCCGTGTTGCAGCGCCATGGGTTGTAAGGCGGTATTGCTGTTGCTGCAGTGGGCGCCATGAGTGGCCTGTGCACCAGTGCGCCAGTGGGACTGACGTTGCAAGTGATTGCTTGTAGCCTGCTGTTGCAACTGCTGGTGGGTGGTGCCATTGGCTGGCAATTGGCACGCAGGCGCTGGGCATGCAATGCGTGGCTGGACGTGCTGGTGACGCTGCCTCTGGTGTTCCCGCCCATTGTGCTGGGCTATGCCCTGCTGCTGTTGCTGGGGCGCAATGGCTGGTTGCTGCAAGGCTTGCCAGCCTGGTTGCAGCCCGATCTGGTGTTTACGCCCGCAGGCTTGGTGCTGGCCGCCTTTGTGGCTGGCCTACCCTTGATGGTGAAGCCCACCCAGACTGCATTCGCCAGCACATCGCCCCGGCTGCGTGAGGCCGCTGCCGTGCTGGGGCATACGCCATGGCAAATTTTTTGGCGTATCGAGCTGCCTTTGGCACGCCGTGGGCTGGCCGCTGGGTTGATTTTGGCGGGCGGACGTGCGTTGGGTGAGGTGGGGCTGTCGCTGATGCTGGGCGGCAATATTGTCGGCCGCACAGAAACCTTGTCACTGGCCATCTTCAACCAGGTGCTGGATGGCAATTTGGACTGTGCCAATCAACTGTCCTTGCTGCTGTGTGGTTTGGCGATTCCCATATTTCTGATGCTGCGCCGCTTGGGCGCTGTGTAAGTGGTGGTGTGTGTATGTCGGATGTGAATGTTTCTTTGATGGCGTTGTTTGTGGCGTCGGTGGTGTCGCTGCTAGTCACGCCGGGGCCTGTCACGTTGCTGGTGGTACGCGCCGGGCTGGCGGGTGGCATGGGGCAGGCGCTGCGCACGATTGCCGGCACCAATGCAGCGTCACTGGTGCTGATCGGGGTGTCTGCCTTGCTCATTCAGGGGGTGCTGGCGCTGGATGAGGCGGTGATGGTGGGGATCCGCTTGCTGGGCTGTGCCTATATCAGCTGGCTGGCCTGTGGCATGGTGCGTGAGGCCTGGGCCAGCAGCACCAGCGCAGGGGCTGCCTCGGCTTCTGCAGGTTGGGTTGCTGCACCTGCGGGGTGGGTGCGTGGCTTTGCGGTGGGTATTGCCAACCCCAAGGACATTGTCTTTTTTGCGTCTTTCTTCCCGCAGTTTTTGGCGGTGCTGCCTTCACCCGGTCACAGCATGGTGCTGCTGACCGGGCTGTGGGTGGTGCTGGACTTTGCCACGCTGACGCTGCTGGCAGTGTTGCTGCGCAAGCTGGCCGGCCCCCGCCTGCAGCAGCGTCTGTTGCTTCTGGCAGCGGTGTTGCTGCTGCTGATTGGTGTGGGCGGCGGCATCCATGCGCTGTATGCGCTGTGGGCGCTGTTACTGCCTTAAAGCGGCTAGCGCGACCCTCGATACGTCGTTGCTTGCCTGTACTGCCTGCGGCTTCGCACCGCGTCTCGACCGCAAACCTGCGGTTTGCTGGGTGGCATGAGCCACTCTGAGCGCAACAATACCCTAGGTGGTGGAGGTGTTCACACGGCCTGCAACGCGTTGGCGCGCGCGCAAGGAAGGGGGCGGTGACCACTGGCTGAAAATCAAGGCCACCACCATCAGCGCGGCACCGCACAGCGCGGTCAGGCCCATGCGCTCATCAATCAGCCACCACGCGGTGAGGGCGGCAAACACGGGCTCCAGGCCAAACACAATCGCGCTGCGCATGGCGTCTACATGCTGCTGGCCCCAGGCCTGAAAGACGACGACCATGGCGCTGGCAATCAGCCCCAGATACACCATGGCCACCCAGCCGCTGCTGGACAGCGCCGATGCCTGGGCGTACAGCTGCGCTATGCCTTGCGGCTGGATCAGCAGCATCAGCGTGGTGCAGGCCCACATCGATGCGGCCAGTGCCGCCGCCATGCGCGGTGCACGCAGCGGCGCCGCCTGGTTGCGCAGCGCGGCGGCTTCCATGGTCAGAATGTAGATGGCGTACACCACGGCGCTGCACAGCGTCAGCGTGTCGCCCCAGTTCCACGGGGCATCTTCAAAAAACATCAGGCACATGCCGGCCACCGCCAAGGCGCAGGCGGCCCAGATGTTCCAGCCCATGCGGCGGCGCAGTGCCAGCCAGGCAATCAAGGGCACGATCAGCACGTTCAACCCGGTGACAAAGGCATTGCGGTTGCTGCTGGTTTGGGACAGTCCTTCAATTTGCAGCCAGAAGGCGACAAAGTTGAGCACGCCCAGACCCAGCCCCCAGCGCAGTTCTGCACGGCGCATGCCCAGCCACAGGGGCAACAGCACCACGGCTGCCATGCCAAAGCGCAGCCAGATGATGTGCAGCGCGCTCAGGTCGGCGGTGAGCTGCTTCATCGCAGGAAAGGTGGTGCCCCAGACCACAGTGACGGCGAGCAGGGCGGCAAGGCCCCAACGTTCGGTACGCATGAGTAAACAACAGACGTAAAAAAGGGAGCTACTAGCGCAGGTGTTTTCTGTGTTTCAGCATAAAACCATGCTGAAACCCTTGAAACACAGGCGCTAATAGCTCCTTTGTTTGATAAGCCGCTGGGCGGCGTGAAAACGGCGCCTAGTGTGCCACGCGGCCGATGAAAGCGGCGATGCGTTCGTTGGCGGGGCGGTCAAAGAATTCGGCGGGGGGCGCTTCGTGGGCGATGCAGCCTTGGTCAAAGAACATCACGCGGTCGGCCACTTCGCGGGCAAAACCCATTTCGTGGGTGACCACAATCATGGTCATGCCCTCTTGGGCCAGGCTGCGCATCACTTCCAGCACCTCTTGCACCATTTCTGGGTCGAGGGCGCTGGTGGGCTCGTCAAACAGCATGACCTGCGGCTCCATCGCCAGCGCACGCGCGATGGCCACGCGCTGCTGCTGGCCGCCGGAAAGCTGCCACGGGTATTTGTGCGCATGGTCTTGCATGCCCACGCGTTCCAGCAACTGCATGGCCTGCGCGTTGGCGGCAGCGCGTGCGGTTTTGTGGATGCGGCGCGGTGCGAGGGTGATGTTGTCCAGCACTGTCATGTGGCCAAACAGGTTGAACTGCTGGAACACCATGCCCACTTCGCAGCGCTGTTTTTGCAGCGTGGCTTCGTGGTCGGTGACGGGCACGCCGTCGATGGTGATGGTGCCGCCGTCGTGCGGCTCCAAGCGGTTGAGCGCGCGCAACAAGGTGGATTTGCCGGAGCCAGAGGCGCCAATGATGACGGTGACTTCGCCCTTGCTAAATGACGTAGACACGCCTTTGAGCACTTGGTGTGCGCCAAAGCTTTTGGTCACGTGCTCACAGACGATGTAGGGCGTGCGGGTGTTGGCAGCTTGGCTCATTTCTGGCGGCCCTCCACGTCAAAGCGGTACTCAATGGCGGCGGTGACTTGGGTGACCAGCGTGGTCAGCACCAAATAGGTCACACCCACGGTGATCAGCGTCTCGACCGGCTGGAAGGTGGACGACTGGATGCGGTTGCCTACATTGGTCAGCTCCACCACGCCAATGGCGTAGGCCAGCGAAGAGTCTTTGAGCAAGGCCACAAAATTGCTCACCAGCGGGGGCAGCGAAATCTTGAAGGCCTGGGGGAACACCACGTCTAAAAACACACGGCTTTTGGGCAGGCCCAAAGCGCGGGCGGCTTCGGCCTGGCCACGGGGTACGGCATTCAGGCCGGCACGCACGGCTTCGGCGTTGTAGGCGCCCACGTTGAGCGACAGCGCCACGCAGGCGGCGGCAAAGTCCGGCAGACTCAGCCACGGCACCA
>JAFAGF010000092.1 GCA_023422975.1 Pseudomonadota bacterium | reverse complement strand
GCGGCGTAGTAGTCGCAGTGCGCCCAGTCAAAGTGGTGAAATTCCAGCGGCAGGTTGAATTTCTTCGCCGCAGCTTCCAAGGCGCGCAGGCCTTCGGGCATGACTTCTTTGCCAATGCCGTCACCGGCGATCACTGCAATTTTTTTGGGGTGGGACATGTGCAATCCAAGCGTGAAATGAGTGGGATGCATGGATTGTGCGCAAGATGCTGCTGAATACAATCAACGCTTTGTAATTTGATTATTCACATATCGTGAACAAAATGCCTTTGCCCGATGATTTGCGCGTCTTTATCACCGTGGTGCGCAAGTCCAGTTTTGCTGCTGCCGCGCAGGCGCTGGATGCATCGCCCGCGTATGTCAGCAAGCGTCTGCGGCTGCTGGAGCAAGAGCTGGGCGTGAAACTGCTGCATCGCACCACCCGCCGCGTGGTGGTGACCGAGGAGGGGGAGCGCATTTTTCACTGGGCGCAGCGCATCCTGGACGATATGGAGCACCTGCTGCAGGAAGTGGGGGTGACACGCAAAGAGCCACGTGGCCTGCTGCGCGTGTGCAGCAGCTTTGGCTTTGGGCGCAATGTGGTGGCCCCGGCGTTTTCGCAGCTGGTAGCACGTCACCCGGCGCTGCAGGTGCGGCTGGAGGTGCTGGATCGGCTGGTGGATGTGGTGGCCGAAGGGTTTGACCTGGATGTGCGCGTGGGCGACGAAATTGCCCCGCAGCTGATTGCCCGTAAGCTGGCAGACAACCACCGCTTGCTGTGCGCTGCGCCCAGCTATCTGGAGCGCAGAGGTATGCCGCGCAGCCTGGATGATTTGCCCATGCACGACTGTCTGGTGATCAAAGAGCGTGACCACCCGTTTGGGGTGTGGAAGCTGCGTGCAGCCAGCCAAGAGCGCAGTGTGAAGGTGACGGGGCCGCTGTCCACGAACCACGGCGAAATGGCCGTGCAATGGGCGGTGGATGGGCATGGCGTGGTGTTGCGCTCGCACTGGGATGTGGCGGCGCAGCTGGCCGATGGCCGCTTGGTGCAGGTGCTGCCGGAGTGGCAGCAGCAAGCCAATATCTGGGCGGTATACCCGACGCGGCTGGAGCGTTCGGCCAAGGTGCGGGTGTGTGTGGAGTTTTTGCAGGCTTTTTTGCAAGCGCAGCCGCTGGCAGCGGAGAGGGGCAGTGCCGTCGCGGCGCGAGTGCCGCGTTAGGCCTGCGATCTGGGCCGCTTTAGGTCAGCCAGTCAAAGCCTTCGCTGCGGGTCTGCAGGCGGCCAAACCCTGGCAATGGGAAGTGAAATCCGCCCACCCAGCTGCCTTCTTGTGCCAGCCGAGCCAACTGCGCTTGGCGCGTGGTGGCGGCTTGCTCCGGGCTCATGTCAAACATGACATGCCAGCTGGGGTGGCGCACAAACAAATACGGGTAGTTGGTGGTGTCGCCCAGGAAGGTAAAGCGTTCTTTGCCACTGCCGATGGCAAGCATGGTGTGTCCGGGCGTGTGCCCAAATGCGGGCACGGTGTCGATCACGCCATCAATGCGGGTGCCCGGCACAAACAGCTTGAGTTTGTCTTGCGGATAGCCATTGAACACGCGGCGCACATTCTGAAAGCCGCCACGCGCGGCCTCTGGCGCGGCTTGCATGCGTGCATCGTCCCCCCAAAAAGCCATTTCGGGTTGGGCCACATACACGGTGGCTTTGGGGTAGACCAGCTCGCCATTCTTGCGGCGCAGGCCATTGATGTGGTCGCCGTGCAGGTGGCTCAAGATGATGGTGTCAATCGATGCCGGTGCAATGCCTGCGGCCTGCAAATGGGTGTGCAGCAGCCCAGTGCCCGGGCCGCCGTTGTCGGCAAAGCCCGTGTCTAGCAGGTAGCGCTTGCCTTGGGCCTCAATGACGTAGCAGGTGTAGGGCACGTCAATGTGCGTGGTGGGAAGCTGTTGTGCTGCCAGCGTGGCTTGCACCTGCGCCAGCGGAATGTTGCGCACAAAGCTGGCATCCAGTGGGCGGCGTGCTACGCCGTCGCTGACTGCGGTGATCGTGGCAGCGCCCAAGCGTTTGCGCTGAAAACCCGTGCCTGCGGCATTGGCGGTCTGGGCGTTGGGCATGGGGTGGGTGGCACAGGCGCTCAAGCCTGCGGTGGCAAGGGCAGCGCTGCCCCAACGAAAACAATCGCGACGGGTGAGGTGCATGGCTTCTCCTGGAGGTGGAATGTCCATTGTGAAGAAAGTGCCCGTCGCAGGCTATGGGGTCATGCACCGTGTGTGGCTATCAAAAAAAGAAGCTGCTAGCGCTTGATAAATAAGACTTTCAGATAGTTTTCTATCCGAAAGCTTTATTTTCTCTGCGCTAGCAGCTTCTTTTTTAGGATTGAGCAGCCATCGCAGGCTGCATCACCTTTTGTTTACTTGCTCAAAGCCGCTTTCACGGCGGCAGATACCAGGCCCATGTCGGCCTTGCCGGCCAAGGCTGTTTTGACCTTGCCCATGACTTTGCCCATGTCGCCGGGGCCGGTGGCACCCACTTCGGCCACGATGGCTTGCACGGCTGCGGTGATCTCGGCCTCCGACATGCGCTCGGGCAGGTAGACCTTGAGCACTTCCATCTCGGCTTTTTCCACATCCGCCAGGTCTTGGCGGTTGGCGGTTTCGTAGGCGGCGATGGAGTCTTTGCGCTGCTTCATCAGCTTGTCGACGATGGCGATGACGGCCGCATCGTCCAGCTCCACGCGTTCGTCCACTTCTTTTTGCTTCATCGCAGCCTGCAGCAGGCGGATGGTGCCCAGGCGTGCACTGTCCTTGGCACGCATGGCGGTTTTCATGTCTTCGGTAATCTGGGCTTTCAAGCTCATACGTCTCTCCTGGTGAAAGGCCAAAGCGCCATCATGCGTAGCGCCATGGCTTGAGCGGTCACTGCGCGATCCAGGGCAGTGGCCAGAAAACAAAAAACCCGCGCCTGGCGTCCCGAGCGCGGGTTGGCAGCTTGTTAGGGCTGCAGATGTGGCATCACGTGAGTGATTAGTACATCTTCTTAGGCAGTTGCATGCTGCGAACGCGCTTGTAGTGACGCTTCACGGCAGCAGCCTTCTTGCGCTTGCGCTCAGCTGTAGGCTTTTCGTAGAACTCACGAGCGCGCAGGTCTGTCAGCAGGCCCAGCTTTTCGATAGTGCGCTTGAAGCGGCGCAGGGCAACTTCATAGGGTTCGTTTT
>JAFAGF010000135.1 GCA_023422975.1 Pseudomonadota bacterium | reverse complement strand
CAAAAAGCCTCGCTGGTTTGGCGAGGCTTTTTGTTGGGGGATCTAGCGTCAGTGCTGGGGCCAGCAGTTAAGGTTGTTTGCCGGAGACGGCTGCCGCTGCTGCCGCACGCAGCTTGTCTTTCTTGCTCATGCGCTTGCCTTTGATGCCACCGTTGTTGCAGTCTTCGTGCGGGGCACGCTCAGGGGCTTGCTCGGTGACGGGGTAGGCGGGCAGTGTCTCTAGCGGCAAGTCCAGCTGGTTGCGCTTGGCAATCAGCTTCCAGTGGGCCATGGCATCGGGCGTGACAAAGCTGATGGCCGTGCCTGACAGGCCAGCACGGCCCGTGCGGCCCACGCGGTGCGTGTAGTCATCGGGCGAGCGCGGCAGGTCGTAGTTGATGACCACGGGCAGCGCTTCAATGTGGATGCCGCGGGCGGCCAAATCGGTGGTCACCACCACCTGCCATTGGTTGGCCTTGAACTCACGCAGCACCGTCTCTCGCGCGCCTTGGCTCAGTTCGCCGTGGAATGCGGTGGCGTAAATGCCCTTGGCGTACAGCTTGTTGGCCACGTGTTCGGCGCTGTAGCGGCTGGCCACAAACACCAGCACGCGCTGGCCGGGGTGCTGTTCCACCAGCTCGCGCAGCAAGGCGCTGCGGCGTGCGGCATCAATATGGATCGCGCGCTGGGCAATGGTGGCGTCTTGCTGGTGCGTGTTTTCCACGGCCACGCTGGCGTGGGTATCGCGCAGCAACTGGGCTACCAAGCCTTCCACCGCCGGGCCAAAGGTGGCGGACAGCAGCAGGGTTTGGCGCTGGGTTTTGGCAGGCAGCAGGGCCAGAATTTGTTCCAGCTCTTCGGCAAAGCCCAAGTCCATCAGGCGGTCGGCCTCGTCCATCACCAAGGTTTGCAGGGCGTTGAACCTCAGTTGGCTGTGAGCCACCACATCCAGCAAGCGTCCGGGCGTGGCAATCACCATGTCTGCGCCGCCGCGCAGCGCCATCAGTTGAGGGTTGATGGAGACGCCGCCCGTCAGCACGGCCACCTTGGGGCGGTGTCCCAGCGCTTCGCCCACGTGGTAGATCAGTTCAGCCACCTGGGCAGCCAGTTCACGCGTGGGCACCAAGATCAGCGCTTGCGTGGCGCGCGGGCCTTGGCGCTGGCCGGCATCGCCCAGCATCCACGCTTGCAGCAGCGGCAGCACATAGGCCGCTGTTTTGCCCGAGCCCGTGGGCGCGCAGGCGCGCAGGTCTTGGCCATCCACAATGGCGGGAATGGCTTGGGACTGAACGGGCGTGGGCGCAATCAGGCCTTGGGAGGCAGCGGCGTGGGCCAGCGATGGGGCAAGGCCAAGGGCGGTAAAGGGCATGGGCAGGGACAGCCAAGAGAAGCAAAGGCGGTGATTGTCGCGCCTTGTGCGCAGTTGTGTGCGCCAAGGACTTTGGCACACAGGCCACTTCGGGCAAATTAGGTGGAACCTTTGGGGCGTCAGGGGTTCAGACCGCTGAGCGCGTCGTCCGCAATCCTGTCATGGACGGCGCCTAACGATAGAGATGGAACCCCGTGGAATGAATGTTTTTGTGAAAACACTGGCAGTCCTTGGGCTGGCTTTTTCGGTCGCCCAAGCACATGCAGAGTTTGTGAGTATTGCTGGCAGCAAGGTGAATGTGCGACAGACGCCTTCGACCAAAGCGGAGCTGGCATGGGAGCTGACAGAAGGCTACCCTATGCAAGTGACGCAGAAAAAAGGCAATTGGCTCAAAGTCAAAGACTTTGAAGGCGAGTTGGGCTGGGTGTACAAACCGCTGACCAGTCAGCGCGCGCACCACATCGTGAAGGCCAAGACGGCCAATATGCGCACGGGCCCCGGCACACAGCACAAAAAAGTGGCCACCATCCACAAATACGATTTGTTCAAAACCATGGATAAGAAAAACGGCTGGATCAAAGGTAAGACCAGCGAAGGCCAGGTGGGCTGGATTTCCAAAAAGCTGCTCTGGGGCTGGTAACGCCGTCGGGCAGCAAGCCATAAAAAAAGCGCTCCGTGAGAGCGCTTTTTTGTGGGCGGTGGAGTGTGCAGCCGCTTAGTACTTGACCACCGAGCGGATCGACTTGCCTTCGTGCATCAGGTCAAACGCTTCGTTGATCTTGTCCAGGCCCATGGTGTGGGTGACAAAGGGCTCGAGCTGGATCTTGCCGCTCATCGCGTCTTCCACCATGCCGGGCAGCTCGCTGCGGCCCTTGACGCCGCCAAAGGCGGTGCCCATCCACTTGCGGCCTGTCACCAGTTGGAAGGGGCGGGTCGAGATTTCTTGGCCCGCACCTGCCACGCCGATGATCACGCTCTGGCCCCAGCCGCGGTGCGCACATTCCAGCGCCGCACGCATCACCTGGGTGTTGCCAATGCACTCAAAGCTGTGGTCCACGCCCCAACCGGTCATTTCTACAATCACTTGCTGAATCGGCTTGTCGAAGTCCTTGGGGTTGATGCAGTCGGTGGCGCCGAAAGTCTTGGCCAAGTCGAACTTGGAAGGGTTTGTGTCGATGGCAATGATGCGGCCGGCCTTGGCTTGCTTGGCACCTTGAATGACGGCCAAACCGATGCCACCCAAGCCAAACACGGCCACGGTGTCGCCTTCTTGCACCTTGGCTGTGTTCTTGACCGCGCCCAAGCCGGTGGTGACGCCGCAGCCCAGCAGGCAGACTTGCTCGTGGTTGGCTTCGGGGTTGATCTTGGCCAGCGACACTTCGGCCACCACGGTGTACTCGCTGAAGGTGGAGCAGCCCATGTAGTGGTAAATCGGCTCACCGTTGTAGCTGAAGCGGGTCGTGCCATCGGGCATCACGCCCTTGCCTTGCGTGGCGCGTACCGAGGTGCACAGATTGGTCTTGCCGCTCTTGCAGAACAGGCATTCGCCGCATTCGGCGGTGTACAGCGGAATGACATGGTCGCCGGGCTTGACGCTGGTCACGCCTTCGCCCACTTCCACCACCACGCCTGCGCCTTCGTGGCCCAGTACCACGGGGAACAGGCCTTCGGGGTCTTCACCGCTCAGGGTGAAGGCGTCGGTGTGGCACACGCCGGTGTCGGTGATCTTGATCAGCACTTCGCCCTTCTTGGGCGGGGCGACGTCGATTTCCACAATTTGCAGGGGCTCACCAGCTTTGAAGGCCACAGCGGCGCGAGATTTCATGGTCATTTCTTTCAACAGGGGAAGACACAGGGACTGCAACTGCCACGGCAGACGTGCCCCGCGCAAAGCATGAATGTAGGCGAACTTGCAGCCCTGTGCGGGCCTGTGGCCGCAGATGGCAGGGCTTTGGCCGAATTTCAGCGTGTGGGTGCGGCCCAGATGGGGGCGTCAGCGCCTGCCGGGGGTGTGAGCTGGCGCAGAGGCTCTAGCCACAGTGGCGCTTTGCCACTGGCGCAGCCGGTCAGGCGCCATGTACTGGGGGCAAAGCGTGCCTGCGCACCATCGGGCGGTTCAGCCTGCACATCGAAGGCGGGCTCGGGGGCATGAAAGCTGGCAATGTCTCCCCGCAGGCAATCCACATAAGTCGTTGGGGTGGTGGGTACCCAGTCGCCATAGCCGTTGTTGGCCTGCGCATCAAAGTGATAGAGCGGGCCCAGGCGCTGGTCGGTGGCCAGTTCCATCCGTTCAGGCATGATTTGCACCGCCGCGGCCCAGACGTTGCCAACCTGCACGGCCTTGGGAAAGCGCACGGCCTCCAGCCCGCGCAAGCCCAAGGGAGCTTGGGGCTCTCCATCGTCGTGGCCGTAGCGGTTGATCAGACTGCCTTGGGGGACGAGCAATTCGCCATATTGAAAGTCGCGTGACAGCACAAAGCGTTCACGGCTTTGGCGGTAGTAATGGGCGCTCTCACTGGATTGCTTGATGGTGGACAGACGGTAGAAAAATGCGATTTCGCCCAGCAACCCCAGGGCGGCCAATACGGCCAGCACGATGTTGACCGTCTGCCAAAAGCGCGGGCGTTGACCGGGTGTGGATTGGCGAGTGCGCCGCCACCACATCAGCCCGCGTACCGCCAAAGTGATCAGCAGCACCTTGGTGAACAAGGGCAGTAATAGCAGCAGCAAGAAATTCGAAGACAGTGGCATGGCGCAAGGGGCGCCTCTGAACTGAAGGAGGCGCGATAAGTCGCACAAACCCTTGAATGTAGCGGTGCTGCTGGCTCCTTGCTCAGAGCATCCGGCGGTGCTTACGTATATTTGCCATGGTTGTGCTGGCTGTTTAGGTGGTTGGCGCTGGTACTGCTTTCCTTGGCTGCTTCTGTTTTTATCTTTTTATGTCACATCTTCACCTGGGCGCGCACCGCGTCGATATTGTGGTGTACCCCGGCTTTAAGGCGCTGGAGGCCATCGGCCCCATGTCGGTCTTTGAATACGCGAATGTGCACCTGCGCCAAAAAGGGTTGCCTGAGGGCTATGCGCTGCGCGTGGTGGCGGCGGCCCAGGGCGTGGTGCGTTCCGATACGCTGATGGCGCTGGAGGCCACGCACACCTTGGCCGATGTGGAGCGTGACACCGGTTGCACCGTGTTGCTGGTGGGCGCGCGCCACATTGCCACGGTGTTGCAAGCCAGTGGCGCG